>LMZT01000001.1 GCA_001567115.1 Candidatus Hinthialibacteria bacterium OLB16
CGATTCGTTGCCACAGTCTCCCCGGAAAACCAGGCTGGCTTTGAATCGCTGTTCCATGGCATCCCCTGCCGCCGTGTGGGGACTGTCTCATCGGAAAAAGTGCTTCGCATTCAGGGGCTGGCAGGACTTGTCTGCCTCGAGGAGGAAATTCAGGCATTAAAGAATGCCTGGCAGTCGACCTTTGCACACTATTGAGTTGAGAATTCTCCAGCCAGGGGCTTTTCAGCTGCCCGTGATGAGTCATCCAGGCCCTCGGACGATTTCAGTTCTGTTGCCATAGGAGGCATGACAGAAAAGCCTGTTTGTGACAAAATGAACAATCAGAAACTTCTGAATGATCGCCGCCTGCTTCGCGATTCCATGTGATGGAGGTTCTTTCGACTCATGAAAACTCAAACACGATTATCGCTGGTTACCGGGCTTCTGTTCACGCTGATATTGTGTGGATCTCTTTCAGCACAGACCCCCATGTTCGGCCCATCCATGCCGATCAACAGCATCTTCTCGATTGCAAAGGATGATGACATTGTCGTCATAACCGGAAAGGTTGTTCGACAGGTTAAAGAGGACGAATTTTTAGTTCGCGACAACACCGGCCAGGTTCTGGTGGATGTGGAGCGGGAGCGTCATTTCGGGGTGGCCATCGGCCAGACCATCACACTCCGCGGGAAGGTTGACTGGGAGCCATTCAGCGCCAAGGAGGTCAAGGCGATCGATGTCCAGGTGCTCGAAAATCCTTCACAACAGGGGACCAACCCCGCTGCCCGTGCCGATGTGGTCAGCATTCAGACAGTCAATACCCGCTCCAAAGATGGGGAGATCGTGACTGTTGCCGGACGCATTGTGCGGCGTGTGGATTCGGATGAGTTCATGCTTCGTGATGAATCCGGTGAAATCAAGGTGGATGCGGATTTCAAGCGGTTTCACAACATGCCGCTGAGTGTCGGGCAATCGATCATTGTAACCGGTGAGGTTGATCTTCACTGGCTGGACTCCGGGAAAGATATCGAGGCCCAATCGATTCAGATTCAGCAGCTCCCGCCGCCACCGCCGCCTCAGGCTCCCACAGAATATGTGGTTCTGCCGATCCGGGATATTCACGAACGTGGCCAGAACGGGGACCTGGTTACATTTACTGCACGCCTGGAGAATCAGATCGATGTGGATGAATTCCTCTTCAAAGACGATACCGCGAGCATCGTGGTCAATGTGGATCCCCAGCATTTCTCTCAAATTCCATTGAGCGCCGGGAAATCCTACACAGTCACCGGCAGCATCAAAAAGACATTCGATGATCAGGCGGAAATTGAAGCGAGGATCATCACCCAGATGCTGGAGTCCCACCCCCCGAGCGCCCCCGGCTCTTCCCCGGAAATTCCCATCTCCAGTGTCTACTATGATTGCTCCCATGGGCAGGTGGTCACCATCGCGGGCACCATCATCCGCCATCTTCCACCGGATGACCTGGTGGTCCAGGATGACACCGGGGCGATCGTGGCCGATCTTCCCGCCGAAAAATTCAAAACCCTGGATCTCTCGGTCGGGAAATTCGTCATCATCCATGGGGCGGTTGACAAAAAGCCGGATGGCGGGGATGAGATCGATGCCAGCCAGATCCTGGTTCGTGGCAGGCCCGAGTAAGATGCGGAATTCCCTTCAGTCTCAGCACTCAGACTGTTTATAAAGGTCATGGGGAGGGAAGGCCGCCAGCCAACCCTCCTCGATGATTTTAAGGACAGTCTCCCGATCCCAGCCAAAGGCTGCAGCAGCGATCAGGTATTCCCGGCTGAGAGTCGTGCCGAACAGACTCGGATCATCACTGTTGATCGTGATCCGAAGGCCCTGCTGGCGGAATGTTTCAAGTGGGTGTGAATAGATATCCGGAACAGCACCAAGGGCAATGTTGCTGGTTGGGCATATTTCGAGAGGGATTTTTCTGGAGGCCAGTTCTTCAGCCAGATCCGAATCCCGGCTGGCCTGAATCCCATGCCCGATCCTCTCAACCCCCCATTCGTTTATGGCGATCCGAATATGTTCAGGAGGCCCGGTCTCACCGGCATGTGCGGTCAGGTGCAACCCGGCCTCACGCGCCCTGGCGAATATCGCACAATAGGCGGGGTCATCCTCTCCAGGGCCCTCATACCCCGCGATATCGAACCCGGCAACCCCCCAGGCTATTCCTCGAATCGCTGCCTCCAAGGCCAGCCTTCCAACCTGCAGGCCCAGGATTCTGGGGAAATCCACAATCCAGCGCACCTTCATGCCCAGGGTTTCATGCGCATAACAGGCCGCAGCGGCCAGGCCTTCCCCGATGGCCTCTTCGCTGACTCCCCGCAGGAGGTGGGAGGTGAGAGTGATGCGAGGCTCGACAGACCGGATTCCATCTGCATGGAGATCTTCGAATACCTCACGCCCGACACGTTCGAAGTCTTCTTTCTCACGAAGCAGCGGGAACAGCAGGATGAATCTTTCAACAAACTGAGCCAGGTTTCCGGTGCAGAAAAAGGGAGTCCAGAACTCCAGGGAATCGACAGGAAATTCCACCCTGTGCCTGCGCGCCAGCTCGAGGGCGGTCCGCGGGCGGATGGCTCCCAGCAGGTGGATGTGGAGTTCCGCTTTTGGAATGGCGCGGATCCACTCCAGGGAGACCGCATTGTCAAGATCCGTGGTTTGATCCATCAAAATCTGCGCTGGTTTCCATCTTGCATTCGGGCCATCACATTGTCACCCTTTTGAAAATGAAACAAGCAGCTATTGGCATACCGGACCCGGCCCTGATTACCCGCCGTGCACAGGGAGCATATCGCTGGCTCCTGGCACAGCTGGAGAAGAACGGCACCCAGGTCCTCTCCCATGCCGAAGCGCAGCGCGCGGGAGCTCCTCGGTTTGACCTGCAGGCAGCCGATAATGGGGATGGTTTTTCGGCCGATGGAAATCCGGATGATTACCGGATTGAAATCCAGCCCGGCAGGCTGATCCTGAATGCCAGGGGGAAAGGCATCCGTGCCGGCCTCGGGGAGATCACCAGCCACATCCTCCGTCAGGCGCATCATCCAGAAACAGATGTCCATTCGGCTGTTTCCTCGGTTTCACGCTGCAGGCACTGGGCGCTGCGTTGCTCTCCCGAAAACTGGGAGATGGAAAACTTTCAGGCACGCCTGGATTTCCTCGCCAGCCTCGGTTTTGACACGATCTGCCTGGATGGATTTCAGTTCTCTTCCTCGTTAAATCTTCTGCGCGATGAGCAACAGGCGGGAGGCTGGGAGGTTCAGGCTCAATCCCTTCTCAATCGCCTCGAGCAGGATGGCTGGTTCACAGTCCTGGTCCTGCCGGTTCAGCTGGACATGGGGATGCCCCGGGGTGGCCAGGCACGGCCATCATGGACCCCGCCCTGCCGGATGATCCCGGAGCAAAGGCGCCGGATGCTGCACCGTTTCGAGGCGATCCTGTCTTCTCTCCATTCCTTCGATGCCATCGGGATCGCTGTCAATGACTGGCCGAGATGCGATTGCCCGGTGTGTGAAAAATCCTCTTTCGAGGAAGAGGCGGCTTACTACCTCCGCGCCTTCACCGCAGTCATGAAACGCCATGCTCCAGGATGCGAGTGCTGGATTCTCCCCGATGGAGCCTCCTGGAATCTTCTTCAGGAAATCCGAACAGAATTTCCAGATGCGGTCAAAGTCCTGGTTCCATTCATTCAGGATCCCGATGAACCGGCCGAGTTCGAGGGGCACCAGCCTGAAGCCGGGCTGCAGATCGATCTCAGCCACCCGGGCAAACTGGAGTGGCTCGACCCGATGGCCTTTGAAACCCTAAGGCTCGATTGGGATCAGGAAGGCCCTCCCGGCCTCCTGCTGGTCTCGTTGGGGGAGGTCGAGAGATTTCCGCTCCAGCTGCTCTCCCTGCTCAGGCTGCTCTGGGAGAGGGAGGATGAAGGATCTTCATTCGAAGACTTTCTCTTCCGTTTGTCTCTGCCTCTTGATCAGTGGCCGGAACTGCCTGCCTGGAAATCCATCAACCAGGAAATCGGCCAGGCGATCCATAAAGGCAGTGGAGCCGATTCTTCGCTGCAGTCCATCTTTTCCGATCTGCCTGCCCTCCATCAAAAAGGGGATTTGTTTGACGGCAAGCAGCCCTCTGTGAGCCTGAATGGGCAACACCAGGCTTTTCTGCCGGATTTGTATGAATCTCTGCTGTGCTCCCTCCAGAGGCTTCAGATGGACCACATCCTCGATCCGATCATCCATCAGATTCTGAGCCTGCCAGAGGGCCGCCCGCTGGAATCCAGAGATTATAAGGATACAGTCGGGCTGGTGATTGCCTTATCGGATTTTCTCTCCCACCCTCTGCTGGAAAACTGCTACGAAAAGCATGAGCAGCGTGTCCTCGAAAATCTCCGGGACAGTCTTTCTCTGCTGGTTTCGGAGATTCGCAACCGGCGTGTCTGGGACCATGGAGCTGTCCCCGACCTCGATCAATGGCTGGGCAACCCGGAGGAAAAATGAGAGGCGGATCCGATGCATCAGGCCATTTCCATGCATGATGGTTCCAGCCGGTTTCGAGGCTTCCGTTCCATCGCCATAGCCAATTCAACACATGGAAAATATCCAACAGGAGCCGACTCCTGGATTCAACATACCAGGGACATCATTTTTCCCTCGCCGGCGAAAAGGTGGTTTTATTGACCTCGACCGGATCATTGAACTGGGAACTCCAGTGTTATCTGGCAGCCCGTGCGGGTGTGGCTCAAATAATCATCCTTCCTGCAACCCGGACCCATTTCCATCACAGGATGATCGAGTGTGCCGATCAACTCGGGGTCGATCCTGATCTCACCGAATTTCTTCCACTCGAGGCAGCCCGGGAGAATCTGAGAAATTATGGAGAGGAGCGGGATCGTTTCATCCTGGAGATGGCGGATCGAATCATCCCTGTCAGTGTTCGTCCGAATGGGCGGCTGGAATCCCTCCTGAGGGTTATCCAGCCACATGGGAAGATAGATGCCTCGATGCAGATCCATTGGGCCGGTTCACCCGGCTTGCCGGTCAAACTTCCTGATGCTGAAGCGGTGCGCAATATCGTCGATCCAATACTCGAAGGATGGCTGATCCACTGGACCAGGGCCTCCCAGGGGCCATGGCCGGGGGAAAAGAAATGTGACTTTTTCAGAGACCTTCTGGAGTCCAGATCTGAATACCCACGCTCCGCTCAAAAAACCTTTCAACGGATTCTGTCCGAAAAGAAAATCCGTGCATCGAGCTGGAGAATCCGAAACAATCAGCCGGTTGTTGCCTTTTCTGCGCTTCCTCCCTCGCAGGCGCTCCGATTGATGCGCTGGCGGCCGCGTTATGTCCGGTTCTCATTCGAACCTTTTGGGATAGCGGTCGAACCAAAAACCGCTTCTGCTTCCGGAATCCGGGAGGTCATTTATCTCGAATCTCCGGATCCTCCTCCTGAGGAAATTCCTGCATATCTTTTCCAGGGGAGAGGGAAAAAGGGGGATTGGCCGATCGAACAAGAATACCGCCATCCAGGCGATTTCGATTTATCCGGGCTGAATCGAAATGAAGTTCAACCAGCCGACTTGATGGAAATGATTACAAAAACGAATAAAGCGGTCGATTAAGTAATCTAATGGCATAAAGAGGTTCACAATGATTCCACGTTCCTGTCTGGCAGGATACTCTTTAATCATGATAGCCTACCGGCTTGGATCGATGCGCTGATGGAGTTCTTGACCGCAGAAAATCGGCTTGCCCGGTTCTTGAAAACCGAAGGCTTTCAGCAGCTCCGAGAGAGTTTGAACCAACTCCTGGACAACCCGGTGTGGTGGTATGCGCTGGGGGTGGAGGATGCTGTTCGCATTCTGGAGAGTCATAACAAGACCGAGTGCGGCCTCCTTCATGATGACTCCCAGGTCCGCGGCCTGTGGCTGGATGCGACTTATGCCGCCATGGCGCAGGCCGGTTCAGACAGGACTGCCGTCATGGCGGAATCCCCTCCGGAAAGAACTCAGATTGTGGTTCCTGTTTTGTGCGGAGAAGCTGTCGTGGGATATGTCGGCCTGGCTCACCTGCCAACCGGGAACAGCAGCGCCTGTATCCATTTCTTCCGATCCTGACTCTCCACCTGTGCCAGATTGCAGAACGGGAGCGTGCCACCGAAGACCTCCAGGCTATTCAGAGACTGTGGAAGGAGGTTGTGTCCACTCTCGATTCGGAAGTGCTGCTCAAAAAGATACTTGAGGAGATCCTTTCTGTTCTGGATTCACACGAAGGGGTGGTGCTGCTCGTCGACCAGGAGCACCGCCTGGTCAAATCCACCATGGCTGGATTCGATAGCTCGGAATCGGCGCAAAAGGATTTTCACATCCCCTCGACGCCTTACGAAAACAAGGTCTTTTCATGGCCTCATGCGGCACAGATGCTCTCCGAAGGGGATCCCTTGCGCCAGTGGTATCTGACATTGTTCGAAAATGCCCGGCCCGGAATGGGAGTCTGGGGAGTTCCGCTCGCATTGAGCGGGAGGCTGCTCGGCCTGGTCCTGTGCACCGGCAAAGAAGGCACAGCCCTGATGGCCCAGCTGGACACCACCCTGGAGACACTGGCCCTGGGTTCGAGTGTCGCTATCCGCAATGCCCTGGATTTCGAACAACTCCACCAGAAGGCGGTTGCCCTCGGGACTGTCCATTCAGTCTACCGCCTGGTGTCGACCACACGCATTGTCGGTGATCCTCTGGATAAAACCGCCATCCTGAGCCGGATGGGAAAACTCATCCTTCAGGTCCTCAAGGTCCGCAAATGCTCGATCATGCTCCTGGATGAACAGGGTGTGCTCCAGCCGTGTGTGAAGTATGGCCTTGAAGATGGAGAAGTGGGGTCGTTGCCGCTCGAGCTCGGAGTGGCGATTCCCGGGCGCGCCGCGCAGGATGCCAACAGCCTGATGCTGGAATATCCGCTCCTTGACCAGCGCTTTGAAAACGATCCCGCTTCATTTTATCCTTCCCTCTCCTATCTGTCGGTTCCCATGTTCGAAGCAGAGGTCATCGGGGTGATGACTGTATCCGAACGGAGCGGTTATCCGAATCGGTTCAGCGAAGGGGATCGTGAAGTTCTTCACACAATGGCCGAGCAGGCGGTGATTGCTCTGTTGAATATCGATACTTATGAAAAACAGGAACGCATCGCCATTAAAACGATGGGTGTCTTCAACAACCTGTTTGAAACCGGTGATCCAGACCATCAGGGAAGGGCTCATCGCCTTTCATCGCTTCTCCTGAACTTTGCGCGCTTCCTCAAAATCGATTCACAGACCTGCCAGTTTCTTCAAATGGCAGCCTTTATTCATGGCATCGCATTGCTCAAAATACCACGCAAATCACCCGCCGGCGGGCCAGCAGGCAATAACCTGTACAGGCATATCGAAGTTGCGGTACGCATGGCGAGAAGGCTTGAGATGACAGACCAGGTGGTATCAATCCTGAGGGATCACCATGAAAACTTTGATGGCACCGGAGGGCCGAGGGGGCTTAAAGGTGAAGAAATCCCACTGGGGGCGCGGATGCTGACTCTCGCGGATACATACCTGAAGGATGCCGAAAATTCACATCTGAACCCGGAAGAAGCCGCTCAGCAGGCGCTGGACCATTTGAAAGAATTGGCTGGAAAACGCTTCGATCCCAACCTGGTGGAGTCTTTCGGGAAATACATCTCCACCACCCAGGCATCGGCCACTAGCCAAGAAACGACCACAGGCGCCTGACCCTTGTTGATGGAACAGATGTCTGCCAATGATTCAATCAAGGTCCAGCCACTCAGCGAATTACCCTTGATCTCTGGCGATGACTGCCGTATTAAATAGGGAGTGAATAAGGGAGATTAGATTTATGCGATTTCGTCTGTTCGGAACCCTGCTCCTTTTCACAGGGTTGGTTCTGCATACCGCCATTTTCGCTGCGGAAGATGTTCACCCAAGCACAGGGACAGTCACAACTCTCAACCCACTGCAGCTGGAAGCCAAATTTCAACAGGCCTATTCCCGCATCGATGAGCGCTATATCGAGGACATCCAGAGCATTACTTTCATGATTGGTGGCTTCAAGGAAATGCTCACCCTCGCCGGGCTGGAGAACTTGAAATATCCAGACATTGTCAGCCCCAAACAGAGGCTGGGATCGAAAAAGATGACTTTACCGCCTTCCGCAATGCGCTTCAGGCGATTCGCTCAGGGACCGGCGGGAAAGTTGAAATGGACCTTCTGGTGTCGGCCATGATTCGGGGAATGGTCGGGGCACTGACCCTGAACGGGCACAAGGATGGATACAGCGCCTACCTCGAACCGGAAAAGAACCGCGAGCTGGTCCGTTACCTCAAGGGTGAGTCAAAGACATTCGGGGGGATTGGTGTTCAGATCCAGTTCAAGGATGGCATGTGCCGTGTGATCCGGCCGATTCCAGATACCCCGGCATACCGCGCCGGCATTCGCCCCGGGGATGTCGTCATCATGGTCGATGGAAAAGAGGTCACGACCGAAGATGAAGCAGTTGACCGGATGAAGGGGGATCCCGGCTCCCGGGTGGCAGTGACAATCCGCCGTGACAAGGTTGAAGAACCGGTCATATATGAACTGACACGTGAGACGATCTCACAGAAGGAGCTGGAGCGGATTCTACTGCCCGGCAAAGTCGGGTATGTCCGATTGAACAGTTTCAATGAAACCAGTTCTCATGAGCTGATCGAAAACCTGCGTTACCTGGATGGCCTGGGGATGAAAAAGTGCATCCTTGACCTGCGGAAGAATTCGGGTGGCCTGCTAAAATCTGCTGTGGAAATTTCGAATGTCTTCCTCCCCAAAGGGAGCCTGGTGGTCAGCACACGGGGGCGGCAAAGCTCGGATAACAAAGAATACCGCACCCAGGATAATTCCCCTTATACCCATATCCCTCTTGTGGTTCTGGTGGACAATTATACAGCCAGTGCTGCCGAAATCGTCACCGGCGCGATCCGTGACAACCGGCGGGGGAAGGCAGTGGGTGTCACAACTTTCGGAAAAGGGACTGTCCAGGAGGTCATTCCACTCGATGACAGCTCCGCACTGAAGCTGACCATCGCCCGGTACTACACTCCCAGCGGTGTGTGCATCAATTCGACTGGGATCAAGCCCGATTATGTGGTTGAGGTTGAAGAAGACCATGTCTTGAATCCGGCGACATTCGGTGAACCTTCTTCGATAGATATCGAATCGCTGGCGGCCGACCTGCAGCTGAAGAAATCTCTCGAAATCCTCGGTGAACCTCTTCCACTGCCGGGAACCTGATCCTTTCGATCATGGCCTCCTCCACACGGACTGTGGGGTTGTCCCTCCTCCACCTGCATAATTGGAGTGGCACCGGCTTCTATGCCGAGCAGGTTCTGGAGGCTCTTCGCACAAGCGGATCCGGGGAATTCCGGGTGGTTGGTTTAAGTTCTGAAGGTAAGACCTGCTCTTCTGATACCGGCCTGGATCCTGAAATTAGAAACATCCCGGCATGGAGGTTGAGATGGCCTCTTCGTGCCCTTTCCGACTGGATCGGATCTTCCTTCGGGAAAGGGATTGATATTCTGCATTACCCTTCCGGGATCGGCCCCCCCACCCGTCTTCGTCCCATTGTTCTGACCCTGCATGATGTTTCCCCGTTTCTTTATCCACAGTTCTTTCCAAACCCCCGGTCCATATACCTCCGGATGGCGATTACCAGCCTGGTGCGTCATGCGTCGTTGATTCTGGTCGACAGCCTCTGGCAGAAGGAACGAATCGAACAGGTCTTTCCCTCATCCGCCGCCAGGATTCGGGTTCTTTACCCCACCTGTGCTTCAGTCTTTCGGGAAAGCCGGCAGCCCTCTGCTTCGATCCCTTACCCGGAGGGAGATTATTTCCTCTGTGTGGGAACACTCGAGCCGAGGAAGAATCTGGGATTGGCAATCGATGCCTGGCGATCACACACCCAGGTGCACAGCCTTGTCATCGTGGGGCGATGGGGATGGATGGTAGAAGCTCTCCAGCAGCAGCTGGCATCCCTTGGGGCTTATACAAAACAAGACCATTATGACCTCTGGCGCCTTCCTGATGGCCGTGAAATCCGCCGTTATGAGTTCCTTCCGACCGATCATCTGGCCCTGCTCTACCGCAAGGCTCTGGGATTGATTTATCCCTCGCTGTTCGAGGGATTCGGGCTTCCGGTTCTGGAAGCCATGGTGAGTGGCTGCCCGATTCTTACCAGCCGGGACAGCCCCATGGAGGAAATCGCCGGACCCGCTGGATGGTACTTTGACCCACGGAATTCGGGGTCACTCAATGCGGCTCTGGATGACTTTCTTAACAATCCAGCCGAGAGAAAGACCCGGGTCGAGGCGGGCTTGGGCAGACAGAAGGCCTTTTCGCCACAGACTTTCAAGGAAGGGCTGCTGAAGGCATACCGGGAGATTCCATAGCACCAGTTGAAAAACCTTTCCACGTCAAGTTTTTTGCTTCCAGATCTGGAGAGAGCGGCTTTCTGTGATAACCTGTCTCTAATTTCAACCAGATCCCGGGTCATCCGGGACCATCTCGACTGATGTCGGCAGGGAAGGAGCACAAAGAATGACCGAATCGATGAAAAAAGAAATGCTTTTGAGTCGCCGCCATTTTGTTGCTGGTGCCGGGGCAGCGGCAGTCACCCTGAGTGTATTGAAGCCGGAGACAGTTTTCGGAGCCACCGCCAACAGCAAACTGGAAATCGGCATGATCGGTTGTGGTGGACGCGGCCGCTGGATCGCCGACCTGTTTCAGAAGCATGGTGGATATCAGGTTGTGGCGGCGGCGGATTACTTCCAGGACCGTGTGGATGCCTTCGGGGAAAAATTTGGTGTTCCTGCAGACCGCCGTTACACCGGACTGGCCTGCTATAAGCGATTGCTGGAAGGCAAACTGGATGCGGTGGTCATCGAAAGCCCTCCCTGCTTCCATCCTGAGCAGGCTGCTGCCGCAGTTGCTGCTGGCAGGCATGTCTTCCTCGCCAAGCCCATCGCTGTCGATGTGCCGGGTTGCCACAGCATTGAAGAAAGCGGCAGGAAAGCCAGCGAAAACAAGTTGTGTTTCCTGGTGGATTTCCAGTCACGAGCCACCGCATTCTATCAGGAGGCAGTTCAGCGTGTGCACAATGGGGATATCGGCCTGATTGTCAGTGGTGATGTGGAATACCACACTGGCCGCCTGGGGATTCAGGCCCCGCCGGGAGATCAGGAAGCGCGATTGAAGAACTGGGTGTTTGACATCGCCCTGTCAGGCGACATTATCACAGAGCAGAACATCCATGCCCTCGATGTCTGCACCTGGATTCTCGATCAGGCACCACTCAAAGCAATTGGCCGTGGAGGGCGGAAAGGGCGTACCGATGTCGGAGACTGCTGGGACCATTTCTCAGTTATCTATACCTTCCCGAATGATGTATTGATGACCTTCAGTTCGAAACAGTTCGGTGAGGGGCATGATGATATCCTCTGCCGTGTCTATGGGGTCGATGGAACCATTCACACCCACTATGGCGGCGAAGTCAGCATCAAGGGCAAGAAACCCTATGAGGGCGGACAGACCCCCGATATCTATGAAAAAGGCGCTGTCACCAATATCGCCACCTTCCATGACAGCATTCAGAAAGGTGATTTCAGCAACCCCACTGTCTCTCCGAGTGTGCGCAGCAACCTCACCACCATCGTGGGGCGTACCGCAGCATACACGGGCAAAGAGGTCACCTGGGATGAGGTGGTGAAGAGTACCGAACGGCTCGATCCAAAGCTGCAGGGCCTCAAGGATTGAGAGTTACTGTGTATGGAGTGACGGGCAAGGAGAAAGAATCATGAACCAATCAATCACCCGGCGGCAGGCGCTCAAAAATCTCGCAACCGCCTCCCTGGCCGGGACAGCTCTGTTGGCCGGACAGCGGTCCTGGGGAGCTTCATCCGAAAAGAATTCTCCCGGGATCCGAATCGGAGTGTGTGACTGGACCATGGGCAAACGCGGCGATCCGGAAGCATTCCCACTGGCGAAATCACTGGGCTTCCAGGGAGTGCAGGTGGATCTGGGAGATGCGGCCTCCGATCTGCCGGTACGGAAAAAGGAAGTGCAGGAAGCGATCCTGGCCAAATCCAGAGAAACAGGCATTCCGATTGCTTCCCTGGCGATCGGAGCCTTGAATGATGTTCCATACAAAAAGGACCCAAGGGCGGAGGCCTGGGTCGCCGACAGCATTCCGGCCGCAGAGGCACTCGGGGTTCGAATCATCCTTCTGGCCTTCTTCAGCGAGGGGGACCTGCGTGGAGATGCCGAGGGAGTCAATACAGTCGTTTCACGCCTGAAAAATATCGCTCCGGTGGCTGAAAAAGCGGGCCTGGTTTTTGGCATTGAGTCCTGGCTGACCGCTGAGGAGCATGTCCAGATCATCGATCGAGTCGGTTCTCCGGCTGTGAAGGTCTACTATGATGTCGGCAACTCCAATCATGTGAAATCTGACATTTATAAGGAAATTCGCTACCTGGGGAAGGACCGGATCTGTGAGTTTCATGCCAAGGATTATGATGACCTGTATGGCAAAGGTTCCATCAATTTCCCTGAGGTCCGAAAAGCCATGGAGGAAATCGGTTACCAGGGGTGGATGCAGGTGGAGGGATTTCAGTACCCCCTCGGTCTCGAGGAAAGCCTGAAATACGATGCAAGCTACCTGAAAAACCTGTTCTCAGGCGATTCTTGAGGGAAAGCAAGGCTTTTTCAGGCCAATCAAGCGAAAATCAGCCGATTTCAGGGCAAACTTCGTTACAGTCGGCCAGGTGATTGCGTTGATTCCAAATGTGTGGTTTGATCGCCCGGCGAAAAGATGGACAGCCGGTATAAAAATTCATTTTGTGGAGGTAGTTTTTAAGCAATGACAAGTCAATTACGTTCTCTGTGGGCAGGCTGCCTGATTTTTTCCCTGATGTTTTTCCCGCTCTGCCTGTCCATGCCGGCAGCTGCGCAAGGAGATAAACCAGCCGAAACCAGTGGCACAACAGATACAGCGAAAGTCGAGACAAAAGAATTGCAGGTCAACATCAAAACAAACCAGGGTGCTATCCAGGTCACTCTCTTCCCGGACAAAGCGCCCATGACTGTGGCGAATTTTCTCAACCTGGCCCAGCGGAAATACTATGATGGCATCGTTTTCCACCGTGTCATCCCGAACTTCATGATCCAGGGTGGCGACCCAACCGGCACCGGCCGAGGCGGCCCCGGTTACAAGTTCAAAGATGAATGCGTGCCCGAGCTGGTGTTCGACAAGCCCGGCCTGCTGGCCATGGCAAATGCCGGTCCGGGGACCAATGGCAGCCAGTTCTTCGTCACCCATGTCCCGACCCCCTGGCTGAATGGCAAGCACACCATCTTCGGTGCAGTCAAATCCGGCCAGGATGTAGTGGATAAGATCAAGCAGGGAGACAAGATCGAGAGCATCGAAATCATCGGGGATTATTCATCCCTCTTTGACAGCCAGAAGGCCCAGCTCGAAGAGTGGAACAAGATCCTGGATGCGAACAAGAAGTAAGCAGCATTAAAGCCTGTAACGCGATGGCTGATAAAAGGGGGTGGCTGTTCCAGCTGCCCCTTTTTTTTCGGCCGCAATTCCCTATTCGTGCCTGAGTGCTGTGATGGGATCCATGATCGCTGCACGATAGGCCGGATACATCCCGAACACGATTCCGATCAGCAGTGATATCCCGAAAGCCCCCATTAAAGACCACGCACGGATGATGGTCTCCATCTCTGCAAAACGGGTGATCAGGTACGGAATCAGCACGCCGATCGCCAACCCAATCACGCCGCCACTGCCGGAAAGAAGAACAGTTTCTGTCAGGAACTGAATGATGATATCACGCCGCTTGGCCCCCAGGGCACGGCGGATGCCGATCTCACGGGTGCGCTCAGTGACACTGGCGAGCATGATGTTCATGATTCCGATGCCACCCACCAGAAGCGAGATGGCGGCAATCGAGCCAAGGACGATGTTGAAAATCCGCTTGGTTCGTTCTGCCTGGCGAAGCAGCTCGAGCGGAACAATCACCTCGTAATCCATCTCTTTGTGGAAACGTTTCAAGGTGTCCCTGATCACCTCAGATGTCATCATGACCTGGCCAAGCTCTTTGACTTTGGCAATGATCTCGTGCAGTTCGACCTTTTCTGCAGAAAAAGTTCCCGAACTGCGGGTCATAATGACATCCCCGAATCGGGACTTGGCGGCAGTCAGCGGAATGTAAAGATTCAAGGGGGCTGGCCCTTCGGTCTGTGAAGTGGCGGTTGCTCCTGATTTCTGAAGGATCCCGATGACTTTGTAGTAATCTCCCTTGACCTGGATGACCTCCCCAAGCGGGGCCTGGTGTGTAAACAGGCGCTTCGCCAGATCATCGCTGATAACACACACGTTCTTGTGGTCTTCCATCTCGCTGGCATTGATAAACCGGCCTGCGGATACTTTCTGGCTGGATATCTCCGGATACCAGGGAACAACCCCGATGGCATTGGCATCCAGCATTTTTCCACGATACACCACATTGGCGCGGATATTCCGTGAGGGAACAATGACCTCAACCGCAGGAATGGTGTCTCGAATGCGCTCGGCATCTTTATATGTCAGCCCATATTCCCGGAGAAAACTGGTCTCGACATTGACTGTTTCCTTGCTGGGAGGCTTCACGCTCTTGATGATGATGTTCTGGCTTCCCAGTTTGCGAATCTGCTCCTGGGCTTCGTAACTGGCCCCTTCGCCAATCGCCAGCATGGCGATCACTGAACAGACACCGAAGACAATGCCCAGGATTGTGAGTGTCGACCGGAGCCGGTGGCGCCAGATGTTGATCAGGCCAAGAATGAAGATCCGTTTGCCAAAAGCTGCCATCAGTTCACCTTCGAAGATCGTGTTCCATCGGCAACGACTTTCCCGTCACTGAAACGGATGATCGATTCAGTCCGCTTGGCGACATTTTCATCATGGGTGACTATGATGATGGTTTTTTCTTCCTGGTGAAGTGAGTCCAATATGGCGAGGATCTCTGATCCGGACCGGGAATCGAGGTTGCCTGTGGGTTCATCAGCCAGGATCAGCAGGGGATCATTCGCGAGTGCGCGCGCAATGGCCACACGCTGGCGTTCCCCACCCGAAAGCTCATTGGGATGGTGATTCAAACGATGCCCGAGGCCGACCCGTCGAGCCAGCTCGGCGGCGCGCTCCTCGCTTTCCTTTTCATGGGTGCCATCATAGAACATGGGAACTTCGATGTTCTCGATCACGCTTAATTCGGAAATGAGGTTGAAGGATTGGAAAATGAACCCGATCCGTTTGCAGCGGATTTCGGAAAGATCGTTATCCGAAAGAGTCGATACATCATCTTCTCCGAGGATGTATTGGCCTTTTGTAGGTTTATCGAGGCACCCCAGCAGATTCAGGAATGTGGATTTGCCGGAACCTGAAGGCCCCATGATGGCGACATATTCGCCTTTTTCAACACTCACGTTGACTTCGCTCAGAGCGACCACCCACTCCGAACCCATCTGATAGCGTTTTTCAAGGTCTATCGCCTGGACGATCGCCACAACAACTCCTACTGACCGGCCTGGCCGACTCTCACAGGCTTCTTTCCACCCTGATCAACCGGGGCAGCAGGCTCAACCGGGGGCTTTTCTCCGGGAGATTCCGCCTGGGGGGGTCCCTGGCGATCCTGTCCATTCCCACGACGCCGACGCCTTTCAGACGGGGCCTGATCGGAGCCTCCTGGTGGCATCCCTTCCCGCGATGGCGCCGCTTCCATACCCGGGCTGCCCTCACCAGGAGGTGGCGCCCCTTCCCTTTCATGGCGGCCTTCTCCCTCTTCTTTCTGCTCTTCCTCTGGCGGGCTGCTTTCGTCTCCCTCCGCTTTGCCATCCTTGAGATGCTGATCACCGGGTTTCATCGGTGAATCGAACGAAGACATGGACAAAGCAACCTTGTCACCTTCTTTAAGCCCTTCTTTGATTTCAATGAACTTGTCGTTGTATTCCCCTGTGACGATCTGGCGGCGTTCCGGTCCTTTGGGGGTCATTAAAAAACAGTAGCTTTCTTTCCCTCGCGTCTCGACCGCCTGAACCGGGACCTGCAGAACTCCACGCAGCTCACTGATGATGATCCTCGCCTGGGCTGTCATTCCAGGCTTCAGTTCGGATGTATCCCCTTGAATCGATAAATCAGTCTGGTAAACCTTCAAATCCGGGTTTCGCCAACGGTCCTGTGAATCGGGAAGAATTCCCACTTTCTTGACGACACCCTGATAGGTTTTATCCGGCAGCGATTCGGCTGTGATGAATGCCTTCTGGCCTTCTTTGATGCGGGCAATGACTGTTTCATGAATCCTTGCCTTGGCCAGCATGCTTGTTGTGTTCGGAATTTTGATGATCTCCTGCCTCTCGAAAACCTCCGCTCCCTCTTCGATGCGCCGGTCCCGCATCGGGTTATCGCTTCCTGCATACACCACAAGGCCGGGCTGGGTGGCAATGATCGTGCAGTTTTCGATCTGCTGATTGATTTTCTCGAGTTGATCCACCTGGTTCTGGTATGTGGCGGAAGCCGAGGCAAGTTTCGCCTCTGCCTTGGCCAGTTCCGAACGGTTCTTCGCTTTGATTCGGTCCAGATCCCTCACCGACTCCTGGTAATCCGAACGCAGCTTCTCGGCTTCCTTCTGGAACTCATAATCTTTGAACAGATTGATGGCGGTATCCGCTTTTTCGAGGGCGACCTTGCTCTTTTCAACAGCCAGCTGATCGACCTTGAAGTCATTCAGAGAGACGAAGCCTCTATCATGGAGTTTGGTGGTCCATTCCAGTTTTTCTTTAGCCAGCGTTTCCTGAATCTCCTCGAGTAACTTCGTGTTGCTCATTTCACGGCGCTTCTGCAGGGCTTCTCCACCCAGCGAGGCGCTTTCGATCAACTCACTGAACGCAATCTCCGGATGATCCAGAAAGGCTGTGGCAAGGTTCTGTCCCAGGTATTTCTCGAGATCCATCAAACCGAATTTGACTTTGAGCTCACCGGCCTTCAATGCACTCTCGTTTGTTTTCACCTGGATCAGAAAAGATTCAGAGGCTTCTGTCAGCGCGGCCCGCCCGCTCTGCACAGTGATGGTCTGCTGGGTGCGCCTGTCCCGCAGGTCAGCCGAGTCCATCTGGACAAGGACCTTTTTGTTTTCTACATCCTCATGGGTGATTGTGCTGCCTTCCGGGATGATAAAAATGAGGGTGGCTTTGCCCTCAACTTTGGATCGGATGATCTGGGATTCTGCCGCATCGATGCTGCTTGCTTCGAGGACATCGACAATCAGGTCGCCTCGAGTCACCGGGGCGGTAGCCACGGTGACATCGGCCACAGTCCCGGATTGATTCGAATAGACACCCCACAGGAAGAGGCAGACAACCACAATCGTTCCGGCTATCAGCGCCTTTTTCAGGGAAAACCAATGGCTTCCTTTATTGGTCGACATACTCCCATTCATAATTTTTCCCCTCGCTTATAAATCCATGTTCGTCGACTTCCATGTTCTCCATCGCCAGCAGCAGGTCCAGCTTGGCGTTGTAATAATCAATTATAGAGCTTGTGACAGCATTTTGCGCCCTCAGCAAGTCAGCCTGAGATTCGAGAACATCCCGTGTGATCGCCCTGCCAGCCTGCAGCAGGAGCGAATCCCGCTCGACTCGAACCCTTGAGAGTTCAAGACTCTTCACCTGGTTCTGGTATCGATCGACGGCCAGGTCCACATTCCGGATTGCATTCCGCACTTCGTAGGCGATCCGATCCCGGAGATCGACCAGATCGCGCTCCGCTGCGGCGAGACGAATGAATGATTGTCGATAGGTGTTCCTTTCAGCCTTTCGATCCAGCGGGAGATCCACATCCACTCCAACCGTGTAATCTTTTTCGCCATCGGCAAAGTCGAGCATGGCTTTCGGACGATCGGAATCCGCGCCATATCCAAGAATCAGGTCGAGTCCGGGTTTTAACAGATCCTCGCTCACCAGAACCTTGCGGCGATAATCTTCCACTCTATCTCTAGTATTCTTTAAATCGAGGCGATTCTCTAGGGCTACCTTGACCCCTTCACGGGGCGGGATCAATGCCTTGTCGATCCCTCGTGCGGCGATCTGCTGCAGCTCCTCCGCTTTGGGAAGGATGCGCACCTCTGTCGGAATCCCCAGCTGAATCTTGAATAAATCCAGAACCCGTTCATAACTGGCCTGAGCACGCAACAAACTGTCACGAGCTTCGAGAACCTGCTGGGTTGCCTGGTCTGCTTCGATTGGGCTGGACAGCCCGGCCAGCACCCGGTTCACGACAATTTCACGCTGCTGGTCCAGGCTTTTCAGGTTGCTTTCCGCATTGGCCACCTGGTCCTGCTGGCCCAGCAAAGACAGGTAACTGTTGATAATTTCAACAGAGAATTCCCGCCTGTAACGGACATAATCCCGGATGGTGTACACCATATCCCGTTCGCCCTGGGTCAGATTCTCCAGGGTTACCAGGTAACCAGCGCCTCTCAGGAGTGGCTGGACTGCACGGACGCTCAAAGCAGAAGCCGCTATTTCGCCTGGGTTGCCACCGGAAATGATACGGAACAGATTGGTGCTCATATCCACTGAAAGATCGGCTCCGGTCGCCAGCATCTGGTTGAAACCAAATGAAAAAACACCTGCTATGCTTTTTTTAAAGCTGTCATTGTTGAGTGTGAAATTCCCCTGCCCGAAATATATTGGATTGAAACGGTGCCTTTCCATCGACAGGGTGAGGGCCTGCAGAAAAACCTGCTCTCTTCGGCTCTGATGCTCCCGAGAGTGGTCAACTGCAATCTGGAGGGTTTCTGTGATGGTCAGAACCCGCGTGGCCTCATCGATTTGAGGGACATCCACATGGCTGATCTGCCTCTCGATGGTAAACCCGGCCGGCATCCCTTCAATTCCCGCGGATTTCTGCTGGATGATGCAATAGGACTCGCGGTCCGCATCAGCCCGGTAGGCCGCTGGATTGCATGCCAGAAGGAGAAAAGTGGTGCTGAGGAGAAAAACGACCCCGAAAATCCAGATAACTTGTTTGTGCATGGCTTTGATTGCGCCTGAACGTGATGGATTTCATGCGTTCCTCAAATCCGGATTTCGGAGTGAGAAAAGCGGCAATTCAGCATAAAGAGTTATCTTGGTTATCGGGTGTTCGGAGAAAATACTTGAGGAGGAAGCCATGGAGCCCAGAACCGGGATTGAACCGGTGACCTCGTCCTTACCAAGGACGCGCTCTACCGACTGAGCTATCTGGGCTGATTGTGCTATCGACAGGCTGTCATCTGTCGGTTTTGGGAAGAAGGCTCTTCCCTCGCCGCCAATTGATCGACACAGCCTTTGCAAGCAGAAAAACCATACGGAGATGGCTGGCCTGTGTCAAGATCCGGGACATTCCGTGCGCCCGAATCACTCCTTGAAGCCGGGTTGCGGGAGTGAGGGGGTTTCTTCATGATTGACTGCGAAAGGATGCGGATGGCATGGGATATCCATTTCAGGGAATCATTAACCGGAGAAGTCCACATTTTCCGATCATTCTGATTGTGTGCCTCAGCCTGGGTTGCTCTGGCAAGAATGGCATGAATGAACCCGGAGAGAAGGCAGCATTCAAAGGCCAGTATCCGATTCGAGCCGTTGCGACAGTCGGGATGATCGGTGATGCAATCACCAGAGTTGGCAAAGGGCTGGTTTCAGTGGAGTGCCTGATGGCTCCTGGAGTGGATCCCCACCTTTACAAAGCCTCCCAGAAGGATGTGGACCGACTGGATAAAGCGGACATTGTTTTTTATGGAGGGCTGCATCTGGAAGGAAAGATGACGGAGATCCTCGAAAAAATCGGCCGGATCAAGCCTTCCATACCGGTTGGGGAACAGCTGCCGGCTGAATCTCTGATACGGAGCGAAATGAAACAGGGCGAGATCACCACCGATCCGCATGTCTGGTTCGATGCCTCCCTGTGGGCGATCGTTGTTGAAAAGATTGGCGAGGCACTGGCCGGATTCGATCCCAGCCATGCCTCGGCATACCAGGGCGAGGCCCAGGCATACAGGAAAGAAATTCTGGAGCTGCATGAATGGGCCAAAGCGCGGATTGCCGAAATCCCCCAATCCCAGAGGCTGCTGGTGACAGCCCATGACGCTTTCCATTATTTCGGAAGGGCTTATGGGATCGAGGTGCGGGGCTTGCAGGGGATGAGCACTGCCTCGGAATTCGGCCTCAATGATGTCAATCAGCTGGTAGACACGATTGTCGAGCGGAAAATCAAGGCCATGTTTATTGAAACCAGCATCCCACGGAGAAGCATCGAAGCGGTTCAGCAGGGATGTCTGGCGCGCGGACAGCAGGTCGTCATCGGCGGCGAACTGTTTTCAGATTCCATGGGAGATCCATCCACACCCGAGGGGACTTACCTGGGCATGTTCCGTCACAATATCAACACGATTGTCGATTCGCTGAAATAATGGGCCGGGGGCACTCAAAAGCCCTGAACAGGTATAATCTCCCTGTTGTCGCAGGAACTTGAACAGACCACATCCGCGGATCGAATCGAGCATGAATACTGCACACAATGAACCACAGACTCCCAATCTCGCGGCCTCCCCGGTTGAAGTTGCCGACCTGACTGTCGCCTATTCCCGGCGCCCTGTATTGAGGGACATCAACCTGATGCTTCCTGAGGGGCAGCTGATTGCGATTATCGGACCGAATGGAGCCGGGAAAAGCACCCTGCTGAAAGCCATCATGGGGATCCTTCCCTTATCTACAGGGGAGGTGAAGATTTTCGGGAAACCGCTCGAGGAGCAGCGCGGGCTGGTGGCCTATGTCCCCCAGCGGGGGTCGGTGGACTGGGATTTTCCCACCCATGTGCTGGATGTGGTTCTGATGGGGAGGTATGGCACGCTGGGGTTATTCCAGCGGCCAGGAAAAACCGACCGTGAAATCGCCTGGTCCTGCCTTTCGAAAGTCGGCATGGAGGAGTTTGCCCGAAGGCAGATCAACCAGCTGTCGGGCGGACAGCAGCAACGGGTTTTTCTGGCCCGGGCTTTGGCGCAGGAAGCCGAGATTTACCTCATGGATGAGCCTTTTGCCGGGGTGGATGCCGCCACAGAAAGAGCTGTCATCGCCCTGCTGCGCGAGTTGAAATCCCAGGGAAAGACAGTGGTTTGTGTGCATCATGACCTGCAGACCATTCCAACCTATTTTGACCATGTGGTTCTGATCAACATGCACCTGATTGCCAATGGCCCGACCACCACCACCTATACCTCGGAAAATCTCCGCAGACCTATGGGGGAAGCCTGACACTGCTCTCGGATGTCCTCAATGCGCTTCCACCATCGGCGCCAGGAGGATAAGCGCCATGTGGGAGCAGACACTGCGCTTCTTTTCACTGCAGGATGCCAATGTCCGTTATGTCGTGTTCGGATCGATACTGCTGGCGGGGGCCACAGGGGTTCTCGGATGTTTTGCATTTCTCAGGAAGCGCTCCCTGCTGGGAGACGCCATCGCTCATGCCACACTGCCGGGAGTCTGCCTGGCATATCTCTCCACTGGCTCAAAGGAGCCGTATGTTCTGCTGCTGGGAGCCATCGCCACCGGCTGGCTGGGAACCCTGTGTGTCGACTGGATACGGCGGTTCTCGCCGGTCAAAGAGGATGCGGCGATCGGCATCGTGCTCTCGGTCTTCTTCGGCGCAGGCATCTTGCTGCTGACCACCATCCAGAGCATGGGGCAGGCCAGCCAGGCTGGATTGGACAAATTCCTGTTCGGCCAGACAGCCTCGCTGATGAAACGGGATATCCTGATCCTGGGAGGGCTGGCCTTCTTTCTGTGTGTGGTGTGTTTCCTGGCATTCAAAGAGTTCAAGCTGCTTTGTTTCGATGTCGAGTTTGCGCGAAGCATCGGTTTGCCGGTCCGGTTGCTCGAAACGGTCCTGACCACACTTGTGGTGGCGGCGATCGCCATCGGATTGCAGATGGTGGGAGTGGTGCTGATGGCTGCGCTGCTGATCACTCCGGCAGCCGCGGCTCGGCAGTGGACCGACAACCTGACCCGCATGGTCTGGCTGTCCGGACTGATCGGGGCGTTCAGCGGAGTTGCGGGTTCGTTCATCAGCTCCCTGGCTCCACGCATGCCAACCGGCCCCTGGATGGTGGTGACTTTATCAATTCTGTTCGGGCTGAGCCTGATTCTGTCGCCCCAGAGAGGATATCTGACACGCCTTTTCCGCCATACGCAGACACGCACAACCATTGCCGCAGAAAATATCCTGTCCACCATGTACCGCTATGCCGAACCGAACGGGCGTTTCCTGCGGCCGGTCTCAGTCCGTGATATTCTGCGTTACCGCAGCCTGACTTCTGTTGGCGCCCTGACTGTATTGCGTTCGCTGAAGCGCCAGGGCCTGGTATCGGAAACACGCGGGGGATGGCTGCTGACCGAGCTGGGGATCAAATCCGCCGAGAACCTGCTTCGCAGGCACCGCCTGTGGGAGCTGTACCTGACCGAACAGCTGAACATACCGCCCCATCGGGTGCACCGCAGCGCGGATGAGGTCGAGCACTGGATCACACAGGATCAGGAGGACCAGCTGGTGTCGCTGCTGGACAGCCCTCTTCGAGATCCCCATGAAAGAGAAATTCCACAGAGGAAGGATGAATGAGTTCTTCAGGCCAGGTCCCGGGATAAGGCCATGTCAACCACTTTCTGGATTCTTTTAACCGCCTGCCTGACCGGGATCGCCTGTGGGCCGATCGGATGTTTTCTGGTTCTGCGGCGGCTGGTCATGATGGGAGATGCGATCAGCCATGCAGTTTTGCCGGGCATTGTGGTCGGGTATCTGCTCACAGGAGTGCGCGATCCCTTCATCATGCTGGCAGGCGCACTGGGAGTGGGCATCATCACCGCCTGGCTGACAGGCATTGTCCATCATGTCGGCCAGGTGGATGAAGGCGCCTCGATGGGGGTGGTATTCACACTGCTGTTTGCCATCGGGGTGATCCTGGTGTCTGCATACACGGGCCAGGTGGATCTGGATGCGGATTGCGTGCTGTATGGAGAGATCGCCTATGTCACATGGGACACCTTTCAAATCGGGTCGACTGACATGGGGCCGCGTGCGGTGTGGATGCTGGGGGGAATTGTGGCCATGAATGTCATTTTTATCGTAATGTTTTACAAGCAGTTGAAAATTTGCGCCTTCGATCCTGAACTGGCCTCTTCTCTTGGAATCCCCACAGGAGTATTTCACTACCTGTTGATGACCATGACGGCGATGACAGTGGTTGCCGCATTCGAGAGTGTCGGCGCGATCCTGGTGGTGGCCATGCTGGCGGTTCCTGCTGCGACGGCTTACCTGTTGACCCGTCATCTCTGGTTCATGCTGATATTGAGTGCAGTCATCGGCTGCCTGTCGGGGCTTCTCGGGTATGGACTGGCGGCCCTCTTTGACAGTTCGATTTCAGGCGCCATGGCGGTCGCGGCAGGGATTCTGTTTCTGCTGGCGATCCTCTTTTCGCCCCATCATGGGATTGCG
This sequence comes from Candidatus Hinthialibacteria bacterium OLB16, assembly GCA_001567115.1. Lineage (GTDB taxonomy): Bacteria > Hinthialibacterota > Hinthialibacteria > OLB16 > OLB16 > OLB16. The sequence continues at coordinate 23,645 of LMZT01000001.1, forward strand.
GTCCTGTGGGCGCGCCGGCTGTTGCACAATCGCTGAAAAGATCCCGCAGGAATCCTGCCATTGGTGACAAGCCCTGATGCTGCAGAATCGGGGATGCCATTTTTCAGATTTCGCCTGTCAAAAACCAGCAAATTGGTAGAATATAGTTTGAGCTTGGGGAGACCCCGGACATTCAGGCTGGCAGGCCGAGCCGATCCATGGCCGGATATCCGGAGGGGACTTTCCCGGGGAGAAGAGAGCATGGAATTAAAAAATCGAGGAGTTCTGATAACGGGGGCAGGCCGAGGTCTTGGAAAAGTCCTTGCGCTCTCGCTGGCCTATTGCGGGTGCCGGCTGGGGCTGGTATCGAGGACCGAAAAAGAGCTGAATGAAGTTGCACGGTCGATTCAGGGGAAGAAAGGCTCCGCGGTGGTGCTCCCAGCGGATATCACGAATTCTGCGGCAGTTCAGAAAATGGTGGCCCGCGCCGAGGGGGAGCTGGGAACATCGATGTCTTAATCCACTGCGCCGGAGTGGGCAGATACAACCCCCTCGAGATGCTGACGGTTGGTGAAATCGATGAGACGATCGATACCAACCTCAAAGGGACGATTATGTCACTCAGGGCGGTTTACCAGCGGATGCGGATGAAAGCTGCCGGCACCTTATCCA
>LMZT01000002.1 GCA_001567115.1 Candidatus Hinthialibacteria bacterium OLB16
GTTCATATTGTAACGGTCAATGACTACCTCGCACGGCGGTGACATCGGAATGGATCGGCCCCATTCACCGTCTTCCTGGGGTTGACTGTCGGCGCCATCCAGCACGACCAGGATCCAAAAGACAAAATTGCTGCCTACCAGGCGGATATCACCTACGGAACGAACAATGAATTTGGCTTTGACTATCTGCGCAGCACCTTGCTGTCGCTCCCGAAGACCGGCCGCAGAGAGAACTCCATTATGCCATTGTCGATGAAGTGGATTCGATCCTGATCGATGAAGCCCGAACTCCGCTGATTATTTCGGGACCGGCGGAGATGTCTCCCGATACCTACTACCGGGTGAATCGAATCATACCGAACCTGCGGCGTGAGGTGGATTTTACAGTCGATGAGAAAGACCGCCATGTCATGCTGACCGAAGAGGGCATGGAAAGAGCACAGAAACTTCTTGGCCTGGAAAACATGTTCAGCGAGGAGAACCTCGAGATTGTGCACTTCCTCGACCAGGCTCTGCGTGCCCACCACCTCTACCAGCTGGATGTGCATTATGTTGTCCAGGATGGCCAGGTGATCATCGTGGATGAATTTACCGGCCGCCTCATGACCGGAAGGCGCTGGAGCGATGGCCTCCACCAGGCGGTTGAAGCCAAAGAAGGCGTTCGAATAGAACGTGAGAACCAGACACTTGCAACCATTACCTTCCAGAATTATTTCCGCATGTATAACCGGCTGGCAGGCATGACCGGAACTGCCGATACAGAGGCGGGAGAGTTTCGGGAGATCTATGGCCTCGATGTCAGTGTCATTCCAACCAACAAACCGAATATCCGTGCCGACCAGGCAGATCAGGTTTATCGGTCGGAAACTGAAAAATTCGAGGCCATCGTTGCGGAGATCATTGACTGCCATAAGCAGGGGCAGCCGGCCCTGGTCGGAACAGTCTCGATCGAGAAATCGGAAAAACTGAGTGACCTCCTCAAGAACCGCCCCTACTGGAGGAAGCGTTCCCAGGAGTGGATCAACAGAATACGGGATCTGATCCCCAAAAGTGGCTTGAGTGCTTCTCAGGTTGAAGAACTCCAGGCTCTCATATCGAAAAAGCCGCCCATCCCCTGTGATGAGGTCGATGCGGCAGCTGACAGAATCGAAGGAAAAGGAACCGAGAAGCTGGCCTACTTCCTTCGACGGCTGGCGGAAACGCTCGAAATTGAGGAACAGGTTACCCAGGGGGCGAAATTCAATGTCCTGAATGCGAAATACCATGATCACGAAGCGGATATCGTCGCTCAGGCAGGCCGCCCCGGAGCGATCACGATTGCCACCAACATGGCAGGCCGCGGAACTGACATCATACTTGGCGGCAATGCCGAGAAGCTGATCGAACATGCCTGCTCAAAACTTCCCGAAGAGGCCACCGATGCCGAGAAACAGGCAATCGCCGACAAGATTCGGGCGGAGTGCATCCAGGGGAAGGAAAAGGTCCTGAAGGCAGGCGGCCTGATGATCATCGGCACAGAACGCCATGAGAGCCGGAGAATCGATAACCAGCTGCGCGGGCGTTGCGGACGCCAGGGTGACCCAGGCAAATCCAGATTTTTCCTTTCGCTCGAAGATGATCTCATGCGCCTTTTCGGAGGGGAAAGAATCAAGAATCTGGCACAGCGCTTCGGGATGGAAGATGGGGAGGTCATCGAAGCCAGGCTGGTTACACGTTCGATCCGCAAAGCCCAGAAGAAGGTCGAAGACCGCAACTTTGAAATCCGCAAGTATGTCATCAAATATGATGATGTCATGAACAAACAGCGCGAAGTCATCTACCGGCTTCGGAATGATCTGCTGGAGGGGGAGAACCCCGAGGAAGCCTTCAAGGCGATGGCCTGGAATGTTTTTGAAGATTGCACCCAGGCATATCTCATCCCCAAAGTATCCCCTGAGGACTGGGATATCCTCGGTCTGGAGGTCAACCTTTTCAACTCATTCAACCTTCGCACCACTGTCGAGATCCCGGCTGAAGGGGATGTCGAATATGCCATCGACACGATCCAGAAAGATCTCTGGAAACAGATCGAAGAGTGGTACAGCGAGCGAAAGGGCCTCTCCCCCACAGAAGAATACTGGCTGGCTCTGATGCGATATATCATGCTCAAGAATGTGGACAGCAAATGGATGGACCACCTGCTGACCATGGACCACCTGAAGGACAGCATCGGCTTGCGTGGTTATGGGGGAAAGGATCCACTTCAGGAATACCAGAAAGATGGCTTCGAGTTGTTTGAAGAGATGTATGCCAGCCTCGAGCGCGAGATTGTTGCACGCATCTTCCGGGTTGAGATTGTCGCCGACCAGCAGAGGCCCATGCTGAAAAAACGGAAAATGGATATCAAACCCCAAAGCTCGGCTCCACCGCCCTCAGTGGGCAGCAGCCGTCGTGAGCGCCGTGCCCAGGAGCATAAAAAAGGCCGCAAGCCATTGTATGTCCGTAATAAATAATTGGATCCGATTCACACAATCATTGCTTATGTTGTTCTGAAAGGGTTTGGATGATGGAAAAACAGGAACTTAGAGAAATCCTCAAAGAAACGCTTCAGGAATTTCTGGTGATTGAACCTGTGGAACTTGCCAGAAAGTTCGAAGATGGAGAAATGGTGCTTCAGCCGGGAAATCCCAGCCTGAAGCCATACCGGCTCCCAATCGAAAGTTTTTTTCACAAAATAGTCATGATCCGGGATCGTCTGCGGGTGCTCGAGGCGAAGATCAATGCCCACCCGAAACTGTCCGACCAGGAGAAGGTGGAATTTGAACAGTACATCACCCGTATCTATGGCTCATTGACCAGCTTCAATATCCTTTTTGAAGATCGCGAGGATGGATTCAAAGGGACAGGCGGCCAGAAGGAATATGAGTGAGCCTGCGAAGATGTTTCCATCCGGTACGGGTTCCTGGAGGGCAAGCCGATAAAACAGGTGGGTGATTGATTCCTTGACACAACACCCTGCGGTGTTAGTTTGCCTCTCATGAAGACATCCCCGCTGTTTTTAGGCTTTGGATTGCACAACCACCAGCCGGTGGGGAATTTCGACTCGATATTTGAGCAGGCTTACCAGCAGGCTTACCAGCCATTCCTTGAAGTCCTTGAACGCCATCCAGGCATTTCCATCAGCCAGCATTTTACTGGAATCCTTCTGGAGTGGTTTGAAAAGCATCATCCAGATTTCATTGAACGGCTCGGCAGACTGATCGAGAAGGGCCAGATCGAGTTGATCGGTGGGGGCTATTATGAGCCGATCCTGGCCATGCTTCCTCAAAGAGACAGCCAGGGGCAGATCGAGGCTCTCAATCAGAAGATTCAGTCCCGCTTCGGCCGAAGACCGCGTGGCGCCTGGGTGGCGGAACGTGTCTGGGAGCCATCTCTGGCCAGCCTTTTGGCAGATTGCGGCATTGAGTATGTGGTCCTCGATGATGCGCACTTCAAAATGGCGGGACTTCGACAGGAGCAGTTGACTGGCCCGTTTGTCACCGAGGATCAGGGGAAGAAACTGACTGTTTTCCCGATCAGCCAGAAACTCCGTTATACAATTCCTTTCCAGCCGGTCAAAGAAACTCTCGATTACCTCCGAAAATTCCCACAGGGCCGTGGGCCGCGCTGTGTGGTGATGGCGGATGATGGTGAAAAGTTCGGGATATGGCCCGAGACTTTCCATTCTGTTTACGAAGAAGGCTGGCTTGAAGATTTTTTCACTGCCCTCGAAAAGGAATCCGAGTGGCTGCACTGTGTCTCGATCGGTTCACTCCTGGATGCCACAGTGTCCGAGGGTCTGGTCTACCTGCCGACCGCCTCTTATTCCGAGATGATGGACTGGGTTTTGCCCTGGAATGAGGGACGCGCCATCGAGGATTTCAGGGGATGCCTGGATAGCGGGCTGCTGGAGAAATACGGAAGGTTCATCAAAGGAGGTTTCTGGCGGTCTTTCTTTGTGAAGTATCGTGAAACCCAGCAGATGCATCGCAAGATGCTGTCGGTCAGCGAGAAAGTCCATCAGATTCCCGATCTGTCCGACATAAAAGCTGAGGCTCTCAGGCATCTCTGGGCCGGGCAATGCAATTGTGGCTACTGGCATGGAATCTTCGGTGGGATTTATCTCAATCACATCCGTGCCGAAAACTACCATAATCTGATCGAAGCGGAGAAATATGCGGACCAGGCTCTGAACCTTCACCCGGTGAGGCACTGGAAAGAAGATTTTTTCAGGGATGGAGGCGAGTGCCTGCTGGTGCGAACCCCATCCAGCCAGCTGACTTTCGATTTATCGAATGGCGCTGAACTGGCCGCCTGGGACTGGCTGCCATCCAGCTGGAATCTGATCAATACCATTACCCGCAGACCGGAAACTTATCATCGCCACCTGCTGAAACCTGTGGAAGATGAAACATCCGAAGGCCATTCGGCTTCGATCCATGACCTCCATCGAGTGAAAGAAAAGGGATTGGAAAAATGGCTGGTCTATGATCCCTACCGGCGAGTCGGCAATATTTCCCATCTCTTCAGCGAGCGCCTGTCACTCGAGTCATTCAAGAAAAATCCTGCTGTACCGACCCGTGCCGGATTTGATTTCCTCTCCTTGGAAGCGGATAAAAGATTCGAGCAGGCACCTGCTGTGACATTCACTTTATTTTCGCAGGGACTTGAAGGGCTGAACCACCACGATGGCGGGTATGAACTCAAGCAGGTCTGGAAATACAATACTGAAAGTGATGACTGGACAATCACCTGCGGTCTGACAAACCAATCCAGGAACCATTGGCATGGTTATTATGGAATCGAATTTGGCTGGTCGTTGAATGCCGGAAACACTTATGATCGATATTACCGTATCGATGGAGAAAAACCGGAAGATCCGAACCTGGGGAGCACTGGCGAATCCCATGATGTCCGTGAGGTCAGCCTGTATGAAGACTGGTGGCGCATCCAGATTTCCTTATCATTCAGCTGGCCTGCGCGTTTGTGGCGGTTCCCCATTGAAACCGTATCCAGTTCGGAGGGGGGATTTGAAAGGACCTATCAGAGCAGTGTTGTCATTCCGGCATGGAAAGTTGACCTGGCTGCGGGGAAAAGCTGGTCGACCACCATCACACTCGCCATCAGGGACACCTCAAAAGGGGGCCATCCATGAACATTGAATCTTTGAAAGAAACCTTCCAGTGCCCCAAATGCAAAGGAAAACATCCCCTGATCACCGAGCACGCTATTCCACGGAGTGGCCCAGGAAAGATTCCTCTGCCGATCCTGGACCGTTATCTCTTTTTCAGTTGTTCGCTCTGTGGCTATACCGAGACTTACAACCTCAAGATCATCGAGAGGGCAGAAGAAAAAGTAACCAAACCAGTCGCTCAGGAAGTCCGCCATCGTGGGGGATGAACCCTGTGCCAGATGTCATAATCAGTTCAGCTGGCTGATCTCACGGCCCCGTTCCACAAAGAATTTCTCGGTTTCATAGTTTATTTCCGGTGGCTCCGAATGGTCTGTATGGAGGATATAGCCTCCCCCATTCTTCAGCACATAGGGAATTTTTGACAGCATCTCGGATTCGACCGCCGAAAGGTCATTGCTGATCAGAGTTCTGACATCGATGTTTCCGAAGAAGGAGAGCCGGTCGCCGAAGTGATCGAAGATGCGCCGCATATCCATGCCCGCTTTGACCTCCATGGCCTGAAGGCAGTCCATGCCCGCCTCAACCATTCCAGGTACAAGCGGCTCAATAAACCCGCAGGAATGAACAATCACCTTGCACCCCAGCGAATGGGCATAATCGAACAGGAGTTTATGCCCCGGTTGAACAATATCACGATACATCGAAGGGGACATAAAGGGGCGGAGTTTGAAGCCCATGTCTTCGTAAAACCACATTCCATCGGGTTTGCCTTCTTTTGAAAACAGTTCTTCGAGGTGGATGAGGGTGAAATGGGCATAGGTCATCACCATATCCTTGACCCACTCGGGGTCAGTCGCCATCCCCATCAGCATATATTCATGGCCACAAACCGGGTGCATCTGCTCAAAAGGTGCGACACCCCCCCAGCAGTAAAATCGCTGTTTTTCCGCTGCAAATGCCTTCGCTTTCCGGTAATCCTCGAAAGGAATACGGCGGGGATCCACATCCAGCAGGTGAGGTTTGATCTGAATCTCCCAGGCTTGGCGCTCTTTGACATCGAAATCGACATGCTCCGGTGTGGAGTCATGCAGCTTGTGATGGCGGAGAGTGGCTCCATTGCCATCTTTGCGCAGGATGGTTTCCTCGGTTTCCTCGATAACCGCCACCTGAAAATCGAGATCAGCCACACAGTTGATCCAGCCTCCACCATGAATATCCTGGCCGAAATGCTCCGCAACATTTTCATCCTGTCCGATATGCCCCTCTTTCCTCCAGCGCTCGATAGTGGCGCCCCAGGGGCTGACAACAACCGGGATGTGATCGACCGGAAGTCTTGCCAAGCATTGGCAACTCGTTCGATGCTGGTCAAGGTTGAAGACATGGGGTGGCTCCTCATCGATAATGTCCTGTGGAATTTCTGACAGCCGTTGGCACCTGATCTGGATTGGTATTATCCAGAATGCTAACAGAGAGCCTGTCGGAATCCCCAGTCCGATAATCATCGGGGTGATCGAGAATCCGGAGCGATACCTGCTCAGCATTTTCGATCCTGCTGTCAATCAATGTCTGGATCCTTATCACCACCTCTGTCTGCCCCTTTGGAAACACCACAGATGAAGAAAGAGGTTCATAGTCTTCTCCAGAGATTGCATCTCCACCAATCTCCAGGTTCACCCGCAGTGTGGAGGTCGTGTACCCGGAACGATTCAGACTGATTTCGACCAGGTTTCCTTCAGTGACCGATTGGATCCCGGACTGGCAGGAAATAACCGGCCTGACCAGCCAGCTCAGGTATTCTTCGAGGTTCGTATATCCATCGAAATTCCTGTCGCCATTACGATCTGCCGGGTCACTTGAATCCAGGCCTCTCTCGGTTTCCCAGCTGTCTGGCATTCCATCCGAATCGGTATCGGGGGGAGGGGTGCCTGCAGCAAGAAATGGCCATCCACCCACAGCAGACTCATCATCAATAATCGTCCCGGTTCTGTTGATGATGCTTTGAACAACCCGCTCATCGACCGCATCCCTCTCAGGCAATGTCGCTCCCGCATCGGCCAGGACACGGGTGAATGCTGTTTGAGGAGAATCTGTCAGAACCGAGTCGGTTGAAAAGGGGTAATTCTGCTTATATGCAGCTGCGATAGCCGGGGTGTATTCAGGAGGAAACCGAACCAGTGAAAATGGATCGGGAGGTATATTTCCATCGATCGCATTATTGAAAAAGAAGCCCTTGTTGTAGATCGATTGCTCTCTATAAGCCACACTGGACTGACCGGAATTCTGTCCACGGATCAGGCAGTTTCCGGCATAGTTGATCTTTGTAATGCTTTCATGATCCCCATTGTATCCCGCATAGGATCCACTGAAGTTATAAATGACATTGTTGCGGAAATCGAGGAGAAATCCCTGAGGATCTTTATCATGGCTCCAATCGTCATAATTTCCTGGACGCGGGGAGCGGCCTCGATGATGGGCATACAGGTTATGATGAAAGCTGTATTTCGCCCCTCGATTACCGCGGATCAGGGAGCCATACCCATGAGACCCTTTCCCAGGGATGGCGTTATTCAGGCTCTCTGTAATGAATGTCCACTGGACAGTCACATCATCCAGCCTTTCCTCATTGGTTGATGCCGAGAAGGTTTCATCGGTCGACCAGCTGGCAGAGCAATGATCAAAAATAATTCGCTTGCCTTTGGAAATCGAGATCGAGTCCGAATCCCGTAGCGAATCATTTCCCAGACGGACTCTTATAAATCGAACCACAACATCATTTGTGGAAACTGCAAGTCCGGCATCACGCAGGCAGATTCCACCCCCCGGGGCTGTCTGGCCGGCAATCGTTATATTGGGATTACGAATAATGAGCGGATTGAGAAGGGCGATGGTTCCTCCGACTTTGAAAACAACTGTTCGGGGTCCTGAGGCTTCAATCGCAGCACGCAGGGAACCGGGTCCCGAATCATCCAGGCTGGTGACCTCATAGACATCCCCTCCGCGGCCCCCAGCTGAATTTGCTCCTTCACCCTCAGCGCCAGGAAAAGCTGGATTGCCAGAGGCGATATTGCCATGACATGAAATGATAAAGCCGCAACACAGAATGGAGGTCCAGAGAAACTTTTTGTATGTGATAAAAAATCTTGACAACATGCGCCGTGATTCCTGCCAACGACTGATGTTCTCTAACAGGCTATTTACAATAGATTCATCACTCCTCGGGCAATGGTTGCCCCTTGGTTTCCGGCGCCCAGATCAGTGCAATCATTCCCACAAGATAAATGGATGTCATCATGACAGCAGCCATGCGGAAGGGTTGATCGATTCCCTGGTCCATCAGAAAAGTGGTCAGATAACCGATCAGAAACGGGGCTGGGGCAGTGATGTATCTTCCGACATTATAGCAGAAACCGATCCCGACCCCGCGCAGGCGTGTCGGATAAAGTTCCGGGAAATAAATGGAGTAGCCACCGAAAGGCATCAGGGTTGCAAACCCGAGAATCGGGAGCATCCAGTAGGCATCACTGGCTGATCTCAGAAAAAAGAACACAAAACTGACGACAAACAGGCTGAGTATAAAGGAAGTCAGAAACGCCAGGCGACGCCCGATATATGTGGCAATGATGGTAAATACAAACATTCCACAAAAGGCTCCGACATCCTGGAGAGCGGTCCCAAAGGAAGCCACGAAGTCTTTGACTTCCTGAGTTTCATTCGCCAATGCCGACCGGACCAGTTCGGGTGAGTAAAATCCAATTCCCCACAATCCAATCATCCCTGCGACACCAAGGGCCAGGCCGACCAGGGTATTGTGCCGCCAGCGCTCATCACGGAACAGATCGGGAATTGTCCCGAGCTGTTTTTTTGCCTCCCCCCGTTGTGCAGCGGCTTTGGCCTGTTTCCAGGGTTCTGGTTCTCTCAAAATGAAGATAATCGGGATGATAAGCAGAGAAGGGAGTATGCCAATCAGGAAAAGTGCGCGCCAGCCATCCAGTTCCCATCCCATAAGATGAGCAGGAAGGCCGGGCGCCAGTTTCAGGCTGATCAGTGAACCCGTGATGTTGCCGAGCGCTGACAGGGTCTGCAATGAGCCAAGCGCCAGGGAGCGAACCCGTGGAGGGACACTTTCAGCCACCAGGGCCGCCGCCGCACCGAACATTCCACCGACACCAAGACCCACCAGAAAGCGGTAAATAGTGAAATCGATATAAGAGGTGGAAACGGCGGACAGTCCGGTAAACCCAGAATAAACCATGAGTGTCATAGCCATTGTCTTTACTCGGCCGAATTTGTCACTGATCATGCCAAAGATGATCCCGCCAGTTGCCCAGCCGAGAATCATCCACATGGTCGCCCAGCCGATGTATTGTTTGACTACAGCATCGATGTTTTCTTCATGGCCGATGAGCAGCTCTTTCAGGGCGGATTCACGCGCAAGGATAAAAATCCGCTGGTCCATGCAGTCAAACAGCCAGCCACAGGAGGCGATAATCAGCACCATCCAGTGATATTTGGTGACACCTTCAAACAGACTGCCCTTGGAACCAGTTGAATCTGACATGAAAATATCCCTCTCAAGGCGAATCACAAAAAGACAGGCCAGATTGCCATTGTTCGTGAGGGCCTTTTTTGTGTCAAGCAGATCAATCAGAATCAGTAAAGATTTTTCACAATTGGATTGAACAGTAAGAAAACCGTTGGGACTGTATGCTGAGAAAAGATCTCCCCATACTCCTGGCTGAGGAGACTGATTGATGCTCTCAAAAACAGCATTGAGTGTCGTGAAGGCACTGGTGTACCTTGCCGACCAGCCGGAAGGTGCTTATGTCGGGGCAGGTGAAATCGCCAAAAATATCGGTGCCGGCCAGAACTATCTCGGCAAAATCCTTCAGTTTATGACCCATGAGGAACTGGTCCAGTCTCAGAAGGGATTGGGGGGTGGATTTCGGCTGGCACGCCCGGCAAAGGAAATCTGCCTTTTCGATGCTGTCGATCCGATCGATCATGTCAGCCGGTGGGATGGGTGTTTCCTGACTCATGGAAGCTGCACCGCAGATCATCCCTGTACCATCCACGATAAATGGAGGAATGTCCGCCGAACCTATCTGGATTTCCTCAAAAACACCACCATTGCCGAATTATCCCATCCTGGAGGTATTCAGATATCGATACCGAAATAAGATGCCGGGAATTCACTGGCACCGGCTCTGCTCCCAATAACTGGAAATGGTGAAAAAGGCAGATTGACACCTGCTGATCGCCTGATTAGCATCCGGAGCTGGTTTGGGAGGTGGTCCAGAGGGTGTTCATCCTGCTTTCCAGATTCAGAATCATATCCATGAGAATCAACAATCCAATCATCCGGCTTCCGGACCCCTTTATTCCTTCCGGGATGCCCCGGATGTGTTCGGGGCGTTATTTGAATGCCAGATAAATTTTTCACCTGCGAAGCGGCACTGGATCTCATTCGGGACGGAGACACAATTGCTGTCGGCGGCTTCGTTGGGATCGGCCATCCAGAAGCACTCACCCGTGGGATCGAGGAACAGTTTCTTCAGAAAGGGTCCCCTCGTGCACTGACATTGATATACGGGGCAGGGCAGGGGGATCGTGGCCAAAGGGGCCTGAATCATTTTGCCCATGATGGCCTGGTCCGGCGTGTCATCGGCGGGCATTGGGGTCTGGCACCAAAGCTGTGCACAATGGCGATCGAGGGACGATTCGAAGCCTACAACTGGCCGCAGGGTGTGATCATCCACATGTTCCGGGACATTGCGGCAGGAAAACCAGGAACGATTACCAGTGTGGGCCTCCATACCTTCGTGGATCCCCGCCTCGATGGCGGGCGTGTGAACAAAGATGCGACGCCTGAGGATCTCATTCAGGTGATCCATCTGGCGGGCAAGGATTACCTCTTCTATCCACGCCAGCAGGTCGATATCGGCCTCATCCGTGGCACAACCGCGGACCCGGAAGGCAACATCAGCATGGAGCGTGAGGCAGTTTATGGCGAAATGCTCGCGATTGCGCAGACCGCCCGTAACTGTGGAGGAAAAGTCATCGTCCAGGTTGAACAAAAAGTCAATTCGCGCCTGCCAATGAAGCTTGTGCGTGTGCCCGGGGTCCTGGTCGATGCCGTTGTAGTCGCAGATCCGGATGATCATTGGCAGACCTTTGGCGGAAAATTCGAACCGGCTTTCATATCTGATAAAACGGATGAAATCCTGCAGGTTCAACCCTGCCCGCTCGATGAACGCAAGATCATTGCACGGCGGGCGGCGATGGAACTTCGTTCCGGAGATGTGGTCAATCTGGGGATCGGAATGCCAGAAACGGTTGCGGCAGTCGCTGCCGAGGAAAAAATCTTTGACAAATTTACTTTGACTGTTGAAACCGGCGTATTCGGCGGGGTGCCGGCGGGAAAACTGGATTTTGGCGCATCTTATGTTCCGACTGCGATTATTGATTCACCAGCAATGTTCGATTTCTATGATGGTGGCGGATTGGACTGCGCCTGTCTCGGAACAGCGCAAATCGATGCCCGGGGGAATGTCAATGTGAGCCGGTTTG
>LMZT01000003.1 GCA_001567115.1 Candidatus Hinthialibacteria bacterium OLB16
GGGCATTTTTCTGGAATGTTCAAGGGCCCTCTATCGGTGGAATTCGATGCCAACGGCAGGAAACGCAGACCTCCGCCAGACCCCATCAACTCCTGTCTGTCACTCGCGTACTCGATGTTGACTCACGAATGCGTGGCGGCGTTTACGCCTCGCAAGGCTGGAGCCATCTATCGGCGGATTTCACGTATCGAAGCCGGGGCGTCCCGCGCTCGCGCTCGATCTCATGGAACCGTTTCGGCCACTGATCGCGGATTCCGTCGCGATCACATGCTTCAACCGGGGCGAATTGACCGAGGGGCATTTTCTTCGCACCGCATCCGGATGTTCGCTCACAGACGCCGGAAGGCGGAGTTTTTTCAATTGCTCTTGGCAGAAGAATGGATACAGAGGTCACCCATCCGGTCTTCGAGTATCGATTGAGCTACCGGCGCATGATCGTTTTGCACGCGCGGATGATCGCGGCTTGGCTAACGGAAGACGTCCCAACACTTGCGTTCCTGACCACGCGCTGACTTGAGGGAGGCGACTATGCGTCGATGCTTCTTGGTTTGCTATGACATAAGAGATCCGAAACGATTGCGGCGCGTCCACAAGGTGCTCAAAGGGTACGGTGAAGCCTGGCAGTTCTCGGTCTTCTTTTGTGTGCTCAAAGATATCGACCGCGTGCGGTTACAGACCGATCTTGAGGAGCAAATGAACCAGAAGGAAAGACCAGGCGATGATTCTGGACCTTGGCCCTAACGAGAAGGAGGCACGGGAAGCGGCCACGATTATCGGCCAACCTCTTCCCGCGCAGGACAGCGGGATCGTTGTAGTTTGACTTTATGACCGTCGAAAGGTATATTCTTATATTGCCTCTACAGGAGGCGAGAAGGCCACGGTACGTGTCTTCCCCTTCAATGGGCTTGGCACCGTGGAGTCGATCAGTTTTGTTCCGACGAGGGAGCGGATTCCTCAATCGCCTCCGCGAGCGCGGAGGTGGTGAAGGGGGGGGCAGGGGATGCTCGAACCCCTTGAGATTCCTTGAAATGAAGGGAGTTGGAGCCACTTGAAAGTGCCCGTCGCAAGGTGCAAATCCACCAGTGTCTGGCCATGCTCGCACAGCGGTTCGAAAACGCAGTGCCAGCAATGGGTTGGAACGGCGGCGGGGTACCGACGTCAGAACCAACCTGATCGACGGACACAGTAGATATCGCCAGAGAAAGCAACCCTCTTTCTGTAAAAGTTGAAAGATCAGAAGGGGAGGTCGGTGTCGGTCTCCTTGATGTTGAGATTGATATTACTGGATTCCCATTCGTCGCTGAGTTCAGCGACAACGCCGGAGACGAGCCGCAGGAGAGAGTCTTCGTTGGGGAAGAGCCCGGCGACCTGTGTGCGGCGTTTGATTTCCTTGTTAACGCGTGCAGAGCCAGCATGGTCAAAGCCTGGTGACAAAGTGTGACGAACATTAGCAGGCCCGAATGGATCGAATCCAATTTTATTGGATACCCCTCGGATTCATCTATCGGTTGACAAATTCAACATCCATCAAACGCGATGATATCATTTCAACCATTGAGGTTGGATAACCCAATCAATGTGGAGGATATCAAGCCCAGTCATAGGGTCATCGTACACTTTTCATCTCTGGCAGGTAGGGTGGACTGCATTTTGGAGAAAAGTAAACTCAGTTTGAAACCAGTGAGATTGGTCCCGCCGGCAGCATCGATCCGCTGATCCTCACTTCCCCTTCCAGCCACGGGAAAAGTGGAATTTCCTTCGCACTCTGTTGAAGCCTCGCAACTGCTGCGTTATAATTTTCGTTTCCCGAAATTATCCCTTCTTCGAAGAGGAATCAGGATTTCATGGCATACACGACTCCAGAATTAGCTCAATTGGCCGGCCAGGTCCTTGCGCCAAACTATGGAAAACGAATCGGAATGGACATCGCCTTCAGCCACGGGAAAGGCCCCTGGCTTTATACCCTGGAGGGCGAAAAGTATCTCGATTTCCTCGGAGGGATCGCTGTCTGCTGCCTCGGGCACGCCCATCCGAAAGTCACTCAGGCCATTCAGGAGCAGGCCGGCAAGCTGCTTCATGTTTCCAACTTCTTTCTGATTGAATCCCAGGTGCGCCTGGCCAGCCTTCTGACCGAACATTCCTTCGCCGACCAGGTGTTTTTCTGCAACAGCGGAGCAGAAGCCAATGAAGCGGCCCTCAAGCTCGCCAAGAAATACGCCCAGGATCGCGCCCAGCCCCAGCGTTACGAGGTGGTCAGCCTGCAGGATTCCTTCCATGGGCGAACCATTGCCACACTTTCCGCCACAGGGCAGAGCAAACTGCATGAAGGCTTCAGACCGCTTCTGCCCGGGTTCAGTTATCTCCCGGCCAATGATGTCCAGGCAGCCGCGGAACTGATCGGAGAACGGACCTGCGCGGTAATTGTCGAAGCGATCCAGGGTGAGGCGGGTGTTCGCCCGGTCGCGGATGAATACATCCGCATGTTGCGCGAGCTGTGCACCGAACGCGGCGCATTGCTGATCCTGGATGAAATCCAGACCGGCATGGGGCGTACCGGAAAGTTCTTCGCACATGAACATGCCTGCATCGAACCGGATATCGTCACACTCGCCAAAGGGCTGGGGAATGGGGTCCCGATCGGTGCAATGATGGCGCGCAAAGAAATCATGGAGCACCTGACTCCGGGCAGCCATGGCAGCACCTTCGGTGGCAACCCCCTGGCCACAGCGGCGGCTGTCGCCACGCTCGAAACTCTCTTCGAAGAAGATTATCTCACCCGGATTCAGGAACTCTCCGAGGCACTGCTCAAAGGCCTCAAGGATCTGAAGAAAAAATTCCCCCGCAAAATCAAAGAAGTGCGCGGGCGCGGACTGATGGTGGGCATCGAATTTGAGGAAGCGACTGCGATTCATGAAGCCTTATTGCAGAGGAAAATCATTACCAACTGCATCCGCGGCAAAGTGCTTCGCCTTCTTCCACCTTATGTGATCACGCGAGCGGAGATTGACCTGTTTGTGGGCGAGCTGGGCGCGGTCCTCAAGGAGCAGGGATCATGAATGCGCTGTCCGGCAAGGATCTGCTCTCGATTCTCGATCTGACTCCGGAATCGGCAGGGGACCTGCTTGATCTCGCGGACCAGGTCAAGGGCACTCCCCGTGCTTTCTCCACCGCTTTGAGCGGCAAGGTCATGGCCATGATCTTTGAAAAGCCCTCTCTGCGCACCCGTGTCACTTTCGAAAGCGGCATGTTCTCGCTGGGGGGCATGGCCATTTATCTTTCCCAGGATCAGGTCCGCATGGGGGACCGTGAGCCGGATTACGATGTTGCACGCAATCTGACACGCTGGGTGCAGATCATTGTCGCACGGACCTATTCGCACCAGACTCTGCTCGACCTTGCTCAGGAAGCCACCATCCCGGTGATCAATGCCCTTTCTGACTGGGAACACCCCTGCCAGGCGCTGGCCGATTTCCAGACCATCCGTGAGAGTTTCGGGAAATCAAAGGTGACAGTCACTTTTGTGGGTGATGGCAATAATGTCTGCCATTCCCTCCTTCTCCTGGGAGTGATGCTGGGTTACCGGATGCGTGTGGCCTGCCCGAAAGGGTATGAACCCCGCCATGAAATTGTCCGCCAGGCACAGAGCCTTGCTGAGGCCTCCGGGGGAAGTGTGACCATTGGCCATGACCCATGCGCTCTGGCGAAAGACTCGCAGGTTCTCTACACCGATGTATGGACCAGCATGGGGCAGGAGAAAGAACATGAAAAACGTCTCCGGGATTTTCAGGGCTTTCAGTTGAACCGGGAGCTGCTCGCACTGGCGGCTCCGGAAGCACGAGTCATGCACTGCCTTCCCGCACACCGTGGGGAGGAAATTACCGATGACATCATCGAGAGTGAGGCTTCGGTTCTGTATGACCAGGCTGAAAACCGCCTGCACTCCCAGAAGGCCCTTCTGCTGCGTGTTTTAGGAGAGGTGTGATGTCCGACTGGAAGACTTACCGCCCGAAGAGGAATCTGATCAGGCTTCTGTGGCTGACCGCTTGCACCGCCTGCATGTACCTCTGGATCAAGGTGTCCGGAAAGGTCAAAGCCTGATTGCCCGAGGATTACCGGAACCGGGGAGGTGGATAGTAGCCGCGTATATGCTGCCAGCCATCCAGGCAGTAGCTCCCTGAACGATACTCACCGCCCAGCTGAACTATGTCCCCCACCGAACTGGAGCCATTGGTGGGATTATACTGGACCACTCCCATACCTCCCGGACAGGGAAGAGCTTCTCCATAAGGCCAGGAATCATTCCCGCTGAAATTGTCCCTCCCATCCGGGCCATGGCTGTAAACTGCGAAGGCATGCACTTTCGGTTTCCGCTGAGCGGCCACGAAACGGCTATAGCCGGTCGAAGCCATTTCAAAAAAAGGTTCACCCCCGGCTATTCCCGAATTCGGCTGATTGAAAACATCATACGGCACAATCGAAAGGTACTTGATCGGAGAAGAGAGCTGGTACAGCCCCTGTTGATTCCGGTCATCGGGATCATGGTCGGGCGGATAGATTTTGAAATCCTGCAGATACATGTTCATGGCCAGATCGACCGTTCTCAGGTCGCCCCTGACCCGTACCACCTTGGCGCGAATCTGGGCTTCCAGGAAGTTCGGCATGGCGATGGCAATCAGGATGAGTATGATTGCGATGACAATCAGCAGCTCGATCAGGGTGAATCCCCCCTTCCGATCGAATCTCCGATAATATTTCCTCAGATTCACAATTATTTCTCCATCATAGATATCAGCACCAGGCCCCGATTGCCGGAATGACCTGGCCCTGGACAGAACCTTAACCCAGATTCCGATTCAATAAAATCGAAATCTGTCGAAATTTTAAAAAAAACATACGGGGCAGTCGCCATTTATCCCTTCAAAATTCTTTCGAGCAACTCCAGAAGATCTTTGGAATCCACACGCCCTTCAACTGGAACCAAATCCCAGTTCAGGTCCATCGGAGTCTCTTCCTGCCATTCCAATGAAAAATCGAACAGGGAAGCTGCAAAAAACTCAGGCACAGAGGTGGTTGCGGAAAAATCATCCAGGTACCCCTTGCCCTGGTTGGAGGTCTCGATATCGATCCCGCTCAGTTGATTGATGGAGTTGTCTTTGAAACCGAATGTTTGTGGATTCCCCTGAGGAACCTGTTGGCCATCGATATAAAGAGTCCAGGTGTGTGTGGTGTAATTCTGGCGGATGGTGATGCGCTGGAAGGAGGAATTGGACACCATCACACCAGTTGAAATCCACTCCCCACCCCCACTCCCATCACCATCGAGGGCAAGGATGCCATCTGTTCCATGGAAGAGCAGCAGCGAGCTGCCGAGATCCATGTCCAACGGGTTGGGTTTGGAATTGACAGTCGGTCCCCGGTAATATCCATCGATGGTGACCTCTTTCCCTGCGGGGCTTGTCAAAGAACGAGACACAACACCAGTTTCAAGAACCTGGAGGGATTGGCTTCCGGTGCGAACTGCGCCTGGGGTTGCATTCTGGATCGCTCCCTCACCGACCCAGCCATCCTTTCCCGCTCCAAGTGGGCCTGGAGTGAAAACAGGCGCTTCGAATGAGGTTCGATAGGGGATCTCCTGGGCGGATGCCAGGAATGGCAGCAGGAGCATCACGATGACAGCCATCTGTGTTTTCGGTGACAAATGGTGGGCTTTCATTCGAAATAACCTCTCCTCTTTCAATAAATAGCCCCCAGACCATCCTCCAGGGAGACGCTTTGAAAGAGATCGTAGCCTGATTTAAAAAAAAATGTCATTCATCAATATGGCTTTGTATCCCTCGTGAGCCAGCCGCTCCGAGCGGGGCACCAAATGGAAAGAGATATTTCAGGAGAGGCGGGCCAGTCACAGGATCACCGGCAAAAAAGGGCAGCACACGATCTTCGAAAGGGCCATGGTAATGGTCATGGCACAGCAAAGGCCCCCCTTCGAGGTTTGAGACAATCCCCCCTGCTTCCCCAAGGATAACCACCGCTGCGGCGACATCATGCAGTTTCACCGAGAGATCGACACACCCCCGCATTTTCCCGGCGGCAATCAGGGCTGCGTGGTAAGCAATCGCTCCAAAACCCCTTCCACAGTACTTAAAGCAGGTGCGTTCCAGGTGGTCAGGAAACGGGTTGAGACGAATCCGGGATTGAATTCCAATAATCGAGGTTTCACAGAGTGGAGTTGTCTTTACCTTGAGGGGATGGCCATTCTGCCAGGCTCCGCCACCTCTCTCAGCCCATTGAACCCGCTGCTGAGTTGGAAAATCAAGCACCCCCATGATCGGTTCACGACCCTCATCGAGCAGGGCGACCGAGCAGGCCCAGGCGGGGATTCCCTCGGAGTAGTTGTGTGTTCCATCGAGTGGATCGACCACCCAGGTAAACCCGCTCCGGCCAGGATGATAACCGGTTTCCTCCCCGCAGAAGCCCGAACCTGGCAGCAGGCGCAGGAGGAGGTCATGCAGCAGGGCCTCGCTGGCACGATCCGCTTCGGTGACAATTTCCTCGGCCCCTTTGATGCCAACTTCGATTTCGGTTTCGAATTTTTTAAGGAGCAGATCCCCGGCCTGGCGGGTGATCTCGATGACTTTCTGAATTTCAACAGGTGATTTTGACATGAGGGCAATATTACCCCAATCAGTCGATCCGGGCCACACCAGTTGGGTGCAGCTTTTCAGTGAGGACTGCTGCCAGTGCAAGAGAAAACTTCTCGGCATCCCGGTAATCCAGGTGGGATCCATCCGGAGCGACAAATCCAGCCAGTTTTTCGTAGTCCTGGAAGTGAATCGTCAGACCCTGAGTCTGGCGGGCGAAGGCATCCCAGTATTGTGTCCGAGGAAAGAGATTTTCCTCCATTTCAAGGAATTCCCCGCTGACTGGAAAGCGGACAAACACCACACGCCCGCCCCGTGCCTGGATCAGAGACACATCCTGCTCAATTTCCTGAAATCTGTCCCCGAGCCGGTCTGGTGGTATTGGGATTGGAGTCCGGGTGATGTCCATGCGGAATTCCTTTTTCCGGGGATCAACCCGTGAATAATCGACCCGGCGGAAACGGTCCGGCCCGAACTGCATGGAAGGGGGTTCAAATTCTCCCTTCTCGATTCGTGTCGAGACCTGTTTGAAGGGGCGGAAACGGCTGTTCAGGCAGGCGAAATTCATCTCGAAAAACAGCTTCATGCGCCGTTCGATCAGCATATTCGCCGGACGTGCAAGATAAGCCTGGACATGCTGCTCGGCGATCATGCGGTTTTCTTCATCATCACTGCGGAATGCAACCAGAGGAAACAGATCGCAGACCACCAGGCCGCACATGCCGGTCTGATGCGCGAGGTGGTTGAGCACCGGGATGGGTGAGCTGCCTGTAATCGCCAGCTGCAGGGCATCTTTTGTCCCGAACTGGCTCGCGAAGGTATCGGGATCCAACCCCAGCTGCATGCGTGAAGATCCAATGAATGCCACCTGCGAGGGATCCTGCTCCCGCAATCGATGGCGCACCAGGCACCACAGCCCACGATCATCTGCCGGCATGCCACTGAAGCCCGACAGGCGCGCCAGGGATTCGAGCAGCAGCACCGCTGCCACAGTCATGGCAAGCGCCCATCCCCAGATTCTCCCATAAAGAAGCGCTGGTGCCTGGATTTCAGAACTGGAAATAGATGAAGCCACGGCTGTCCCCCGAAGAATTGAGAAACAAGGTCAACAAAAGCGCTGCCAGCAGGATGGATATCATCCACCAGCGCAATCGCCCGGCCAGATTTGCCAGGGATGATTCACGCATGAACCAGCTGAACACGAGCAGGCCGGCTGACAGCGCCATGACACGCTGGATATGGCTGCCGGAACAGAGATTGCTGTGCTCCGATCCGAGAAACATGGCTCCCAGAATATGGCCGGTAGCCGCCATGTCCTGGGCACGAAAAAAGACCCAGGTCACCAGAACCAGCAGATAAGTGAGCAACGCTCCAGGAATCATCCAGAGCGTTCGGGCCGGTCCGGCTGAAGCCCCGAAACGCTCCTGTATGAATTTTTCCACTGCGAGGTAGGAACCATGCAGCCCACCCCAGATGACAAACCGCCAGGAAGCCCCATGCCACAATCCTCCCAGCAGCATGGTCAGCATCAGATTGACATAGGTCCTTTTGGTCCCCTTCCGGTTCCCCCCCAGCGGAATGTAAAGGTAATCGCGCAACCAGCTGGAAAGAGAAATATGCCAGCGTTTCCAGAAATCCGAAAATCCTACCGCTGCATAAGGAAAGTTAAAGTTCTGGGGCACCACAAAACCCAGGCACAAGGCTGTCCCGATAGCGCACAATGAATATCCGGCGAAATCGAAATAAATCTGTCCGGAAAAGGCCAGGACCCCGGTCCAGGCATCCAATGTGCTCGCCCTGCCTGAAAAGCTGAACACTTCATCCGCCACCGGACCGAAAGCCCAGTCAGCCAGGATCACTTTCCCGAAAACTCCCAGGGAGAGCAGCATCAGCCCCCAGCTGAACTCACGGGGTGTCGCACGCCGTGGAGTCAGGCACTGTGGGAGAAAGTGCTTGACCCGCAGAATCGGCCCCGCCACCAGCTGCGGAAAGAATGCCACATACACCCCGAAATCCAGGAAAGATTTCCAGGGCTGAACCGCCCTGCGATACACATCGATGGTATATGCCATGGTGTGAAATGTGTAAAAAGAAATACCGATCGGCAGCACCACCTCCAGGTGGGGAGGGCTCCAGGCGATTCCAAACCAGGCCAGCAGCACACTCGCCGAATCCAGAAGAAAGGAGCTGTATTTGAATAAGGCGAGCAGCCCCAGGTTGGCAATCAGGCTGAACATCAACAGCCCGAATCGGAGCCGCTCATTCTGGAGCCGCCCGAGCGCCGAACCCACAAACCAGTCCAGCAGATTCACGAACCATAACAGAAACAAAAAGGGAGGATTCCAAGCCCCATAAAAGATGTATGAAGCAATCAGCAGGTTGAATTTCTTCACATTCCATGGGAATGGCATGTGATGGAGGATCAGCACCACCGCAAAGAAAATGAAAAAGGAGATTGAGTTGAATACCATGGCGAGTGTGCTTTAATAAAAAGCCAGCTGTTTCTTCTGTCAACTCAGGATCGGAATGAAAGGGTCATCGCCAGAGGGTTCCTCATCGTTCGGCAGGGTCTGAAGATAACTCACAGTCTCCCGGATAAAGGCTTCCAGAAGATCGATCTGCTCCTTTTCGTCTCCTGAGAAAAAAGGCTCCTCGAGAAGGAATGACCTTTCATACCGGCGTTGATCCAGGCGCCTCAGCCGGCTGAGCGGGCAATCTGCGGGGATTTTCCGGTCCTGGATGAGATAGAGAATTTCACGGGGACGGTCATAGTGATAACCCACCCAGTCCACTGGTGATTGGGGAGCAACCTGCAACGAAAACCCGCTGAAGGTCAACCCACCCCCCGCACGCACCACTTTCAATCCAATGCCGGCGAGAAGTGTCTGCAGATGAACCAGCAGGTTCAACAGGTCGCACATCCCCTGAAACAGAGTGCTGTGGACTCGATTATCCGAGGGCATCCCGTTTGTAGCGGATACGTGCGCCGCGAACCTCGGAAACCGGAACAGCAATGGAAAATGCGCTGCCCGTGCTGCCATCGGCATTCATGTGCCGATCGATGAAATCCAGCACCTCATCGAGTTTTTCATCCCGGTCAACCAGCGAAAGCAGCACTTTGCTGTTGGGGCGATTTCCGGCAAACAGGGATCGGAACCCGGCGAAAATGGGGATTTCCCGGCCCAGAACACTTCCCATCCCGACTGAATCCAGGATGGTCGCGCCGGGGATTTCCAGTTCGATGAAACCTTCCAGCAATTCTTCCAGCTTCTCGGGATGGTTAAGAACCACTATCAGCAGGTGCATGGGGTCATTGGCCTCGATGGGTAATTTCCAGCTTTCAGACTGGTCTGGCTGCCTAAAACAACGCTTCCTCTTCCTGAATGCAACCAAAAACATCTGCGGGGGTTTCCATCCCCAGCAGCCGGTCGCGAAATTCCGCCTGCTTGAGCAGGCGTGCGGTCCGGGAGAGGATCTTCAGCTGTTCTTTATCCGCACTTTCCGGCCCCGCGATGACGATAAACAGAAATACTGGCTCTCCATCCAGGGCGTCAAAATCCACCCCTTTCTTACTGCGAGCGAGAATAATGAAAAGTTTTTCCGGCCCCGGGTAACGTGTATGGGGGATTGCAATTCCTCCACCGATCCCGGTGCTGATCAGATCCTCCCGTTCGGCTAATCCGCGGAACAGGGCATTCCCATCCGGAATCAGCCCTTTCCCGTAAGCAAAGTCGGCAACTTCTTTCAGAACCTCGATCTTGGTGGTGGCTTTCAAATCCATCACAATCTGTTCATCGGAAAGGTAATCCATCAATTTCATGGCAGTTAATCCCCGAGGCGCCGCTGGTCTGTCCATCCGGTGGGGTGCAATCCTCTCCCACCTTGACCTTCCAAAAGCCTGCCGACTTTCCAGAGACAAGGCCCTTTCAAGACCTCAGAATCCGCCTGAAGTGACAGGATCTCACGATACCTCTGCAATTTATTTACTGTATCCCATACATGGATATCTCAAACTGATGAGAACCAGGCAACCGGCATTGAACAGGGGGACCGAAGGAATCGGGAATGACGAGAGAGTTTTCTACCCGAATTAAGTCATTTCCACCCGGGCGGTTTTCGAGTTCTCAAAATGCCCTGTTTATCCGCACATTGATGATGCCATGGACAACATATAATCAAAGAAGAGGTCGATTCTTCTGTCAATAGGCCTTATTGAACTTTCTGAAGATAATGATACAGCGAAATCAGCCCCGAGGAGAGATGCTCGACCACCGGACAGTTGATTTCTTCAGCACTCTGGCGAAGCCGGAGAATGCCCGGCTCATTGACCGCACGGCCAAACACCACAACCGCATCCGCTTCAGATAAACAGATTTTCAACCCCTTTTTCTCGAGCTGCAACAGGCTCGGAAAATAAGTCAGCCCCGCTTTCGCCATCCCGAACAGGTGCTGGTAATCTGACAGGAAGCGCTCATCCCCACCCACCAGCAGCACCCGTTTCCCATGGAAATAGTCCAGTTTCTCACCGGTTATTTCCGGATAGGGAAAAGGCATGTCGGAGCCTGAAGGGGTGGCCGGAGAGGGATCCGCGAGACCTGCAGAAGGGGTTGGCGCGGGTGCTGAAGGGGCTGCTTCAATGGGTTTGGAAGGCTTTGACAAACTTTCCAGGATTTCATCGAGGTCCATATCGTCCTCTGGTCCGGAGTCCAGCTTCGAGAACATTCTGGAAAGCACATCGCTGGCGGATTCCAGGCCGGAAGGCCGTTGGGCTTCCGCTTCGCTTCGAGGCGGAGACTCAGTCTCTGATTCCCCCGGAAGCTCAAATGGTTCCGAAAGGATCCCAGAGGCAGGCAGGGATGGTTTGCTGAGATCTTCAAGCCCCAGTTTTTCATCCCGGGGTGTGGATAAAGGTTCCAGCAGGTCCTGGGAGTCTTGTTCAAAGGCTCGGTCGAGGATATCTGCGGGGGATTCTTCCCCTCCCCCTTCGGCCAATTGTTCCGGTGGATCGGGAGGCATGATTGAAGGAGTGGGGCCATCACTGATCTCGACGGGACGGGAGTCGAACTCTTCCGGCAGGTGTGGAGCTTCTTCCACCCTGCTTTCAACTGTGTCCGGCGCAGAAGGTGGATCATCCGGGAAGGGGAGAGTTTTCACGGCTTCCGGTTCAGGCGCTATGGGTTTGTTTTCGATCCCATCCATGTGCAGTTCTTCTTCACGAAGGACCAGCGAATCAATTTGCCCGGACCCGGCCTGAAATTGCAGGAGATCCGCTTCGGACAAAGTGTCTTGGAAAGGAAATGCATCCGAGGAGAGTTCGGTTGAAATATCTTTGAGATCTGGAAAATCGGATATCGGAGTTTCCATGGCTTCCTGAGGTTCATGGGGCAGGGATGGTTCGGGACTGCTCTCAAATGATTTTTCAACCCGACTTTCCGGGATTTCCGCTTTCGGCTCATGACCTCCAGTGGCAGGCAGCCCCTGCAGGGCTTTTTCCAGCATGGCGATGCGTGATTCCAGCTCGCGATGGTGCTGCCGGGACTGCTGGTGAGCCTGTTCAGTTGCCAGCAGAGAGGCTTCAGCACGGGATTTGTCTGCTTCAGCCTGAGACAGGGCCTGCTGCAATTCTTTTGCCTGAGTCTCCAGGCGGCTGATGGTTTCGATGTGGTAGGCTTCCTGCTGGGCCTGGTAGGCCTGGTCTTCCTCGAGCCTCCGGAATCGCTCCTGGAACTCGGCCAGCTGCCCTTCATGAGACATGATCTGGGCGAGCGCCGAGGTTCGCTCCAGGTCCATCTGGGCCTGCTGTGAACGGAGCCTGGCTGCTTCAGCCTCCTTCGCACCCAGCTGCTCCTTCAAATTCGCCTGGGCCTGATCGAGGAGGATCACCTGCTCAGTGAAGCGCGCCAGCTCGGATTGGAGAGAATGGCACTCTTTTTTCAGGCTTTCATTTTCCTGCAGCGAGCCGACCAGTGTTTCAAACAACTGGGAAAAATGCCTGAAGAGAGCGCTGAAGGAACCCGCAATATCTCCGACACTCAGATGAGAAGCTGCATCATCGGACTGGCTTGCGGTTTCCGGCTGGTTTTCCAGCCGATCCATCACCCGGTTCCAGTCTTCTGAAAGTGAACGGTTTTTTTCAGACAGATTGGTGAACAGAAACTGGCAATCTTTGACAAGCTGTTTCAGATTCGGCTTCAGGGATGACTCTTCCATAGTGGAGCGATCTTACTCCTTTCAGCCCGATTTGCGAAATGCCCAATTACATTCGGATGGCATAAAAGCCAGAGAAGGAATCCCTCGAAAAAAACCACAAGAATTTCGAGGAGGATCTGTTCCCTTGCCAGCGTGAAATCTGTTTGCGTGAGAATATAACGCAGCGCATGAAGAAACCAGATCCCCATATCCAGGCCGAGCGCCCCGATCAGCCCGTAGCGTGCCCAGGCCTGCAAAGCCAGGCAGTGATACGCCAGCACCAGCAGGGCAATCGATATCGAATAGCGGTACAGCAGATGGGGCCAGGAAAGCGGTTCGCCGCCACGAAATCTGAGGGTGATGCTCTCACTCAGCGACTCGAGGGAAGGTTCTGATCCCCGCAGGTCATACGCAGTGTAGCACACTGTTTCCAGCAGGAGTGTCGCAGACAGAACCATCAGGATCCCCAGCAGGATAAACAGGAGAATTTTCGAGTGGGCGGGAGATAAAGCGAGTTCTTTCATCCCAGGGATGCCCACTCAGAATCCTCCAGTTTTATGCTGGAGAGGGTGCAGGGTTTCCCAGGCTCGAAGGGAGGTCTTCGATACGCTTTTCCCCGCCGCTCTGAGACTGCGGCGAATCATCCACCAGAGCCGGGGTTTTTGAGTTATTGTCGAAGGGTGGCAGCTGGCCCTCGAAGAGCAGCTCCACCTGCTGTTTATCGAGCACCTCGCGTTCGAGCAGCGCACTGGCAAGCATATCCAGCTGGTTTCGATGCGTTTCCAGCAGGTTGCGGGAGCGTGCATAACACTCATCGACAATCCGCCGGATTTCCTTGTCGATTTCGAAAGCGATTTCTTCGCTGTAGCCCCGATCCTTGGCGATATCCCTGCCGAGAAAGACTGTGGATTCATTCTTACCGAAAGTGATGGGCCCCAGACGGTGGCTCATTCCCCATTCACACACAATCCGGTGAGCCAGCGCAGTGGCGCGTTCCAGGTCATTGCTCGCTCCAGTCGTAATCTCACCCAGGGCGATTTCTTCGGCCACTCGACCGCCGAGCAGGGCGGTGATGGTGCCGAGCAGTTCATTTCTGCCGGTCAGGAACTTGTCATCGGTCGGGAGGTGCATGGTGTATCCCAGCGCACGGCCACGCGGCAGGATCGAGACTTTGTGAAGTGGATCGAGCTCTTCGAGGAAATGGTACATAAGAGCATGGCCGGCTTCATGATACGCGACAATCCGCTTCTCTTTTTCGGACATGGCCTTGGAGCGCTTTTCGGGTCCGGCCATGACTCGATCCACAGCATCCTCGAAGTCCTGCATATCGACACGGTCCTTGTTGCGCCGCGCTGCCAGCAGCGCCGCCTCGTTCACCGCATTGGCCAGATCCGCTCCCGAAAATCCGGGGGTCCGGCGCGCAAGAACTTTGAGGTCGACTGATTTGTCCAGAACCACATTCCGGGTATGCACCCGCAGGATTTCCTCACGCCCTTTCACATCGGGGGGATCGACCGAAATCTGCCGATCAAACCGCCCCGGCCGCAGCAGCGCCGGATCGAGAACATCCGGACGGTTCGTGGCGGCGACCAGAATCACCTCTTCCGTGGCGCTGAATCCATCCATTTCCACCAGCAGCTGGTTGAGGGTCTGCTCACGCTCATCATGGCCACCCCCCAGTCCCGCAAACCGCTGCCTTCCGACCGCATCGATTTCATCGATGAAGATGATGCAGGGGGCATTTTTCTTTCCCTGTTCGAAGAGATCACGGACACGTGCCGCGCCAACACCGACAAACATCTCCACGAAATCCGATCCACTGATGCTGAAAAAGGGGACATTGGCTTCACCCGCCACCGCCTTGGCCAGCAATGTTTTACCAGTGCCGGGAGCGCCGAACAACAGCACCCCTTTGGGAATTTTTGCCCCTAACCGTTGAAACTTCTGGGGGTCTTTGAGGAATTCGACCACCTCGCGAAGTTCTTCTTTAGCTTCATCACAGCCAGCGACATTATCGAAGGTGACTTTATTATCATTATCGCTGTTGAGGCGTGCGCGGCTCTTTCCAAAGGACATGGCGTTCCTGCCACCGGCCTGCATCTGCCGCAGGAAGAAGATCCACAATCCGACAATCAGCAGGATCGGAAAGACTGTCGACAGGGCGGTCAAAATCCACCCGCTCTGTGGATTTTCACGAAGCTGAATCAGTTTCGGTGCGTTAGCTGATTTGCGTCCGGAGGCATTCAATTCATCAATACGCCGGGCGATCGCGGAAGCATTGGCTGTCAGATTGGGGCAGATGAAATCCTGTGAGGGATTGAGGCTCCCCAGGCTGCGTTGGATCGAGTTGCGCGTTTCTCTTGAAAGCAGGTGCTCGATATCATCGATTCCATCCAGGTTGAGTGTCCCTTTGGCCTGAGTTTCCGAAAGGCGGACATCACGGATACGGCCATTTTCCAGCAGCGTGATGAAATCCGTGGTGGTCAGGTTAATGGTCTGCTGGCGGCGGAAACCGACCACAACCAGCATGAGGACAACCAGCAGGATGATCCAGAACAGGCTTGTACGAAGATATGAACTCAAGAAAGAACTCCTCTGTGTGACTTTAACGTATTATAACAACGAAATCGATTCTGTCTCTGTAACACTTTATAAATTGTACCCGATCCCGGCCATACAGATAGAGGTCAGATTTCCTTGAAAGCTTTCTCGGCCACATCCAGCGTTTTGCGGATATGCATATCGGCATGAGCGCCCGATACAAACCAGGCCTCAAACTGAGAGGGAGGAAGCAGGATGCCGCCATTCAGCATTTCAGTAAAAAAGCGTGAAAAAGCCCCCAGGTCGCTCTTTTTCGCCGTGCCAAAGTCAACCACTTCATCCTCGGAGAAAAAGACGGTCATCATGCTTCCGACCCGGTTGATCCGGATGGGAAGACGCGCAGCCTCAGCCCGCTGCAGGAGGCCTTTTTCAAGGTCGGCAGAAAGATTCTCAAGGATCTCATACAGGTTGCTCACCCGCAGCATCTGGAGGGCTTTCAAACCCGCTGTCATTGCCATGGGGTTCCCGGAGAGGGTGCCGGCCTGGTAGATCGGGCCGAGCGGGGAGAGCCGTGACATGATTTCGCGACGGCCGCCGATGGCCCCTACAGGCATCCCTCCGCCGAGGATTTTCCCCAGCGTGGTCAGATCCGGTTGGATTTTATAGAGCGCCTGAGCGCCACCCCGGTCCACTCGAAAGCCGGTCATAACCTCATCGAATATCAACAGAGTGCCATGCTCATCACACAGTTTCCGCAGCCCCTCCAGAAATCCTGATAGAGGCGCCACCACCCCCATATTTCCCGCGACCGGCTCGATGATCACCGCGGCAATATCATGGGGGTATTCATGAAAAATCGTTTCGAAGGAAGCGAGATTGTTAAACTGCGCGACTTCGGTCAGATGCGCCAGACGTTCCGGGATCCCCGGGCTGGAAGGGTGCCCGAAGGTGGTGGCCCCGGAGCCTGCCTCCACCAGCAGCGAATCCGCATGGCCATGGTAGCAACCGGCACATTTGATCACCCGGTCCCGGCCGGTAAATCCTCTTGCGAGGCGCAGGGCGGTCATGGTTGCCTCGGTTCCGGAGTTGACCATCCGGATCATCTCGATCGAGGGAATCAATTCACACACCAGCTCCGCCAGCTCACATTCGATGGGAGTCGGCAGCCCATAGGAGGTGCCATATTTCACGGCCTTCTGGAGGGCCTGCACAATTTCATTATTCGCATGTCCCAGGATCATCGGGCCCCAGGATCCGATATAGTCGATATACGATTTCCCTTCGACATCGAAAACCTGGCACCCCTTGGCATGGGAAATAAACACAGGGGGTTTGCCAACCGACTGGAAAGAGCGTACCGGGCTGTTGACACCGCCCGGGATGACTTCACGGCTGGCACGGAAAAGGTCCATATTAGTGCGGTTTTGGTATCTCATGGTTGTCGAGACACAAACTACCAAAGCGCTTACGGCTGTCAAGCAGAACTCTTTTCTTACAGAACTCTTTCCGGCGCATGTTGCCGAAGTCAAAAAGGGGTTGCTATGATGACTGCGAGGAGAGGCAGAGAGAAAATTCCGTCTGGCTGAAAAAAAACATGATGTCCATCCACAAACATTTCATTCTCCTGGCCGGCCTGATCGGGGTTTCTCTTCTTGTCCCTGTGCCTCCCTGCTCTGCACAGAAGGCCCTCGATAGTTTGCTGGAGAAGGTCATACCAGAGGAACAGGCAGGGGATCTGAATGTCTATTCACTGACCGATATCCAGGCGGTGCTGGGCGCATCCCTGTCCTGGAATGCACTCTTGAGGCGTGCGGTCCTGATAGAGCCTGAGGGCGGATTGAGTTTTTCACTGGTGGTTGGTTCTCCGCTGGGGCGGTGTGGGCCGGATATTGTCGAATGGCCCCAGGCCCCCATTCTGCGCAATGGGGAAGTTTATGTCTCTCGAGGGCTTCTGGAGACTGTTTTCAGCCGTTACCCCAATTACAAGCTGCCCGGCCAGGAGGAAGAGCCACCCGCCGAACCGCCCCTGGCAGAACAGGGGTCAGAGGGCGAACCCGAAGAACCGCCACCCTCCTCTTCGGGTGATCTTCAGATCAAAAGTGTCATGGCGATCCTGCTGCCATCACAAAATGCCATCGCTTCAGCGACCGGGCAATCGGCCAGCCCGACTGCACGCCTGGTCGAGGAACTGCGCCGCATCCTCGAAGGGAATGGCATTAAGCTGAAAAGTGTCTCCTGGAATCCGAAGACACCGGAAAAAACATACATGGACACCGATACACTGCTCGCTTTCCGGATTGAATCGGCTTCGCCGGTGATGAAATCTTCATTTTGTTATTACGATGCTCCATCGCCGGGTGCAAAAGGGTCCGAACTGGTCGAGTGGAACCGGGTCAGCCAGAATTACAAACGGGACAGCCGTGCCATCGCCGACCTGATGTGCAGGAATTTCGTCAGCACTTTCGGCGATAACCGAAGCATTGGGCTGCGTGGCGGACCCTATCAGGTTCTCCAGGGGAGAGAAGCACCGGGTGTTTTGATTAACCTTGGGATATCACCCTCCCAGTCGGATGAGGAAATCAAAAAAACGGCCGAGATTATCGGGTCCTCTCTGGCCCAGATTCGGAAAGGATGACAGCCCAGCTGTCGTTGATTGTTCACTGTGGCGCGTAATGAGTTTCTTTTCGCCTGGATGATGGTGGTGACCCTGCTGCTGATGGTCATCCTCGCGGTAACAGCGGTCTTTGTCTGGAAATCGGGCCTGCTTTCCGGCCAGGTGCCGCTGGTGGAGGCTACCTCCGAATCCGGATCATCCCCCCAGAATATCGATGTCACCGGCACCGAACCACTGCTCAAGGCCACAGATTCATTCAATGCCCAGATTTTCTGCCTCGATCCATCGACATTTCTTCTGGTTCCTGAAAATCGGACCATTCCAGGAGCCATTCATCTGATGGGGCGGGTCATGAATGTTCTCGAAGCGTTGCGGGCCACCCCTTCATCCCCCAGCCTGCAGCCCGCAGTCCCGCCGGAAATCCAGTTTCGGACTGCCTTCTTTGACCGTGACAATCGCACGATTTATATCGATCTGGTGAATGTTCCGGAATCCTGGCAGAGTGCCGATCCGCTCCAGGTTGGGGCTTGCCTGTATGCCATTGTGCATACACTCTCCTCGCTGGGGTCGGAATTTCAATTCACACGTTTTCTGATTGATGGCCGTGAGCCAGAAATCAGCCCCGGAGGATTCCTCCTCTCCGAAGTCTTTTCCCCTTCCGAGGACTGGATCGGCGGGCAGGCCAATCCATCCGGGTGATACTTTCTATCAATGTCTCAGGATAAAATTGTTATTCGCGGCGCACGCGAACATAACCTCAAGAATATCAATCTCGAAATTCCCCGGAACAAGCTCGTGGTTTTCACTGGTGTGTCCGGGTCAGGGAAATCCTCCCTGGCTTTCGACACCTTGTATGCCGAAGGGCAGAGGCGTTATGTCGAATCCCTTTCGGCCTATGCCCGGCAGTTCCTGGGGCAGATGGAGAAGCCTCGTGTGGATTACCTCGGTGGATTGTCACCGGCCATCTCCATCGAGCAGAAAAGCACCAGTAAAAACCCCCGTTCGACAGTCGGCACTGTCACCGAAATTTACGATTACATGCGTGTGCTGTGGGCGCGCATCGGAACCCAGCATTGCCACAAATGCGGCAAACCGGTCGGCGCCCAGTCTACTGAGCAGATTATCGAACGAATCACCCATTTTCCTTCGGGCACACGGATGATGCTGCTGGCTCCGGTGATCCGTGACCGCAAGGGGGAATATCGCGATCTCTTCGAAGATATGCGCCGGGATGGATTCGCCCGGGCGCGAGTCGATGGAGAAATTTATGAGCTCGACCGCCTGCTCCCGGCGGAAGGCAAAAAAAACGCTGAAGTCGAGCTCGACAAACGCCTCAAGCATACCATCGAAATTGTGGTGGACCGCATTATCCTGCGCGATGGAATCGAATCCCGTCTGGCGGATTCGGTTGAAACCACACTCGAAAAAGGGGAAGGCCTGCTGCTGCTCAAAGTGATCGATGGCGAAGAGATTCTGATGTCTCAGCGCAGCGCCTGCATCGATTGCGGCATCAGCTATGACGAGCTCACCCCGCAGCAATTCTCATTCAACAATCCCAAGGGCATGTGCGGCGAATGCGATGGTCTTGGACGCAAGCTCGAGTATGACCCGGATCGAATTGTCCGTGACCCTTCCCGTTCAATTCGCCAGGGAGCAATCGGCCCTCTGCGCAGTGTGTTCGAGTCGGGGAAACAGTCCCACTGGTCCCGTTCTCTCCGCCAGCAGCTCAAAGAACTTGCCGAGTATGCTGAGTTCGACCTCAATGCCCCCTTCAGCAAGCTGAAGAAAAACCAGAAGGATCTGATTTTTTATGGCCCCGGATCCAGAGAGAAAGGGCAGGTTTCCTGGAAAGGGGTGATTCCCCTGCTGCGCAAGTGGTTTGAAAACACCTCCAGTGAAGGAATGCGATCCTGGCTCCTCGAACAGTACATGACCCCTGTTCCCTGCCATTCCTGCGGAGGAGGGCGGCTCCGGCCGGAAAGCGCCGCGGTCCTGCTGGGATCCCGCTCGATTGTCGATGTCACCCGCATGACAGTGGAGCAGGGATTGCAGTTTTTTGATGCGCTCGCGGGGGAAACATCATTCGCAGCAGTGCGCCCTTCCCCGTCGGGCACCAATAACCGCAAGAATAACCTGCATGGCATCGGCTTCATCACCCACCCTCTCGACCAGGTCCCGGAAAAGCTCCCTGACCTTTCACTGACAATCGGCGGAGAGGTGTTGCGCGAGATTCGTGGCAGGCTCCGGTTTCTGCTCGATGTGGGGCTTTATTATCTGACACTTGAACGCTCCGCACCTTCCCTTTCGGGCGGTGAAGCCCAGAGAATCCGGCTGGCCAGCCAGATCGGCTGTGGATTGATGGGTGTCCTCTATATCCTCGATGAGCCCAGCATCGGCCTGCACCAGCGTGACAACCAGAAGCTGATCGACACCCTCTGCCGGCTGCGCGATCTGGGCAACACAGTGGTCGTGGTCGAGCATGATGAGGAGACCATGGAAAGGTCCGACTGGATTGTCGATTTCGGACCCGGCGCAGGTGCTGCGGGCGGAGAAATTGTTGCGGAAGGTCCAGGTGAAGAGATCAAAAAACATCCGGAATCCCTCACCGGCCAGTACCTTTCAGGCCGGATAAAAATCCATGTTCCTCCCAGCCGCCGCAAAGGCAATGGCAGGAAGGTGGCTGTCATCGGAGCGGCGGAAAACAATCTCAAAGGGATCGATGTCGAAATTCCACTGGGGACCTTTACCTGCATCACCGGTGTTTCCGGCTCGGGCAAATCGAGCCTCATCAATGAGGTGCTCTACAAGGCCCTGGCCTCACGGCTCAATGGAGCTTCCGATATTCCCGGGAAGCATGAGGATATCCTGGGATTGGAAAACCTCGACAAGGTGATCGATATCGACCAGAAACCGATCGGCCGGACACCACGGTCCAATCCGGCAACCTACACCAAGGTCTTCGATCCGATCCGCAGCCTGTTTGCCGAGCTGCCTGAAGCCAGGCAGCGGGGATATCAGGCCGGCCGGTTCTCCTTCAATGTCAAAGGCGGCCGTTGCGATGCCTGTGATGGCGATGGAGTCAAGCGGATCGAAATGCATTTCCTGGCGGATGTGTTCGTCACCTGCGATGTCTGCAAAGGCACCCGTTTCAAGCGGGAAACCCTCCAGGTCAAATTCAAAGGGCATTCCATCGCAGATGTGCTTGACCTGTCTGTCAGCCAGGCGATCGAATTGTTCAGTGAAATTCCAAAAATCAAACGCATCCTCCAGACACTGATGGATGTCGGGCTGGGATACATCCATCTGGGCCAGAGTGCCACCACTCTCTCCGGAGGCGAGGCCCAGCGTGTCAAACTGGCCAAGGAACTCTGCAAGATCGAAACCGGCCGCACCCTGTATATCCTCGATGAACCGACCACCGGGCTGCATTTTGCTGACATTGACCGCCTGCTCTCGGTTTTGAACCGACTGGTCGAAAAAGGGAATACTGTGGTGGTGATCGAACACAACCTCGACATCATCAAAAGCGCCGACTGGATCATTGACCTGGGACCCGAGGGCGGCCTGGATGGCGGAACAGTTGTTGCCACAGGTTCCCCCGAGAGTCTGGCGCGCAACAGGCAATCCTATACCGGGCGGTTCCTCGCAAAGATTCTGAATGGCGCCTGAAGCGCCCGGCAGAGAGAGCCTTTACAGCCAGCTATGGCCTGAACTGCAGGGAATACAGATCCGCATCCTTCATCACGAAACGCAGACGAACCGGCTGTGAGGCCAGTGCTGAGAGATCCGATCCCCCTTTCCAGGAAGCCACCGCATCGATCTGATCACCGACAAATTCATGGGCATCCGCCAGGCTGTATCCCGCCAGTGGAGTCCCAGCTGCATCCTGTATCTCAACACGAATCCCGCCTGCGGCCGAGGTCGCGGCATTCAGGATCAGCCTGCTGCCTTCAAAGCGAATCGGCCGGGTGATCATCTCTCCTCCGGTGTATGAGGCATGAACCGAACTGAAACCATCGGTCCGCAGCAGCATCCGCTGAAGGTAGTGGCTGTCCTGCCCATAATGGCGCTGGATGTAGAAGGCAATATGATCCGGCCCGGAGGGGATGATCCCTCGCGAACAGTAATTGGTTCGTGAGGTCCAGTTTTCCAGCCCCAGGCCTGGCCGCACAAAAGCCTCCATGAAAGTGCGATCATACTGTTCGCCACCCCGGCTGGTCAGAAGTACTGTATCGGAACAATCACCGGAGTACCTTTCATCCACTCCGATCGCACCCGCCTGATCCGAAGCGACAACCCGGCGCCCCGGCATAAAGCGGGCTGCAAGGCTGATCAGAAGGTGCGGGGCACGGAAATAGGCCAGTGTCTGATTGGTATACAGATGCTCCAGGGGAGTTTCTCCAAACCCCATCTGCCTGGGCGCGCTCCAGTTCTGAAAGTCTTTTGAAGTGCTGCGGCTGATGGTGCGAATCCCTTCAAAAGCCCCTGTGGTCCAGGTCCTCAGATAACACACATACTGCTGCTCAGTCTCCGACCAGAATGAAACATTCTGGGAATCGAAAGCTCCCTCTCTCATGACAGGTTCCTGAGAATGCTTCCGCCAATGGATGCCATCCGGTGAGACGAAGGAATACAGGCCGGTTTCGGATGTTCCTGCCAGAGCCTTGTATCGCTCCTCGGCGGGAACTCCCTCGCGGGAATCGAGAAACGGGCTGAAATTGTGAGAGAACGGGGCCATGCCCGACAGGATCACATTGTTATCCAGGGTGCCACCCACCTCGAACAGGCGCAGGTTCGGACGTTCCCAGGCCAGCCCATCCCGGCTCTCGGCATAACAGGTGACTTCGGCATCGGAGCCATCTTTCCCGGCTGTGGGCAGCCCACGGTAATACATCTGGAAGAAATCGCCATTCTGAAGAACGGACACATACCCACAAAAGCGCCCTTCCCAAGGGCGATCGAATGCCAGGACATGCTCTCCCTGGACCGGTTCGGCTTTCTGGAGAGAAGTTCCTTCAAAACGCTCCACAAGATATGTGTCGACAAACAACTCGAGCCGGCCACCGATGTCTCTGGCCTCTATTTCCGCGTTGACCGCAACAGGAATCAAGGCCACCCAGACAGCGAGAACAGAAAGAATGGATTTGTTCATGAAAGACATGGCTTACCTCCTGGTTTTCTGGAAACGATCAGAGAATCTGTACTTCAGGTTTCGGGTCACGCAGCATCAGGGCACGCACCGCTTCTTTGACCGGCACACCCTCGAAAAGGGTTTCAGCAACCTGGACGGCAATCGGCATCTCCACCCCATAACGCTGGACCAGCGATTTGACCGAACGGGCCATTTCGACTCCCTCCACCACCATGCCAATTTCCTTGAGGGCTTCATCAAGTGTTTTTCCGGCAGCCAGCGCGATCCCGAGGCGGCGGTTCCGGCTGTGGCGGCTGGCGCAGGTAACCACCAGGTCCCCCAGGCCTGAAAGCCCGGAAAAAGTCAGGGGATCGGCGCCCATCGCGACTCCCAGGCGGGTGATTTCCGCCAGGCCGCGTGTGACCAGGGCTGCCATGGTGTTATCACCGAATCCCATTCCAGCTGCAGCGCCCGCGGCAATCGCCACCAGATTTTTCAAAGCCCCTCCCAGCTCGACCCCAAGGACATCTTCTGAAGTGTACACCCGAAAACTGGGCGCCATGAAAAGAGACTGGGCACGGCAGGCGGCTTCCATCCGCCGCGATGCCGCGACAACAGTGGTGGGAAGACCGAGAACCACCTCCTCGGCATGAGTGGGGCCGGAGAGCGCAACCAGGCTGGGGGTATCGAGCTCCTCACCAAGCACTGTGGACATGGACTTCAAGGTCTCCATCTCAAACCCTTTTGAGGCCGACACGACACAACAGCCCCTGGCTCGATCCCCAAGGGCCTGGCCGACCTGCACAGCGGTCGAGCGGGTGAAGCAGCTCGGGACAGCGAACACCAGCACAGTGGCATTTTCCAGCAGCAGATCCAGTTTGCTTGAGATGACAATGTCTTTGTGCAGGGAAAAACCCGGCAACTTCGATGGAAGGGTCCTCTCCTGGCTGAGCTGGCAGGCTTCCTGTTCGCTGAAGCTCCAGATGCTGGTGGGCACACCTTTGCTCGCCAGCAGGTGCGCCAGGGCCGATCCCCAGCTGCCTGCTCCGAACACCACCGCTCGCTCCGATAAATTCGATCGATCCTGGTTCATGGCTGCACCTTTTCAGTGGGTGTGATTGTGGATTCCCGTCCGGCCAGCAATCGGGAGATATTTTCACGGTGCCTGAGGGTGACGATTCCTGCGGCGGCCCATACCAGCATCACCACCCACCGGTTGGGGTGATCACCGATAGCCAGGCAGGCCTCGGCGCTGATCGCCAGGGGAAGAATCAACGCGCAGGAAAGCGATGCGATCGAGGTCTTGCGGGTTATCTTCAGCAGAGTGAAAAACAGGATGGCAACCAGCAAGGTGGCACGCGGAGACAAACCCGAAAAAGACCCCACCGGCAGTTGCAACCGCTTTGCCGCCCCGAAATTTCAGGAAGGGAGAAAATACATTCCCGAGGATCGCCATGCACCCGCACAGGGCTGGAAGCCAGCCGGGTGGATCCTGGACCAGAAGCGGCACGGCATGCACCCGCAAACAACCCCTTTCCAACATCGAGCGCCATCGCCAGGCCTCCCCAGCACGGCCCAACAACTCGAATGGCATTGGTCGCCCCGGGATTTCCACTCCCGACTGTCCGCAGGTCGATTCCTTTCAGAATCCTCACCAGCAGCCATGAGAAGGGGATGCTCCCCGCAATGAAAGCGGCCAGAAGCAGAATCAGGCTCATGGGAAGAATATCCCGGATTTCTTTTTCAGCGTGAAGACTGTCAGTTCCTGCTCCAGTGCGCCTGGCAGCCCAGCCCCCTGAACACCGACTCGAATTCGCGTTGTCCCCGCTGGGACACCCTTGTAAACCAGGTATTCGATTTCATCCACGACATGCAGCCCACGCGGCCAGTGGTTCACCGGGAATTTTCCGATCAGTGGAAATGGGCGCATCATCCCAAACCGACCCAGCCCATCCTGTTCGAGGAAGGCATGGTATTCCCCAGCCTCGGGGATCTCCTTGCGGCAGGACCAGAACAGCCTGAGAAGGAACCTCTGTCCAGGTGCGATCTCTTCAGAGGGAATGGTCCACAGCCCGAGTGGGCCAATTCGACGGAGTTCATACCCCTCCAGCCGAAGCGAGGGGCCGAATTCGAGGGGAAATCTTCCTGCCAGCTGAATCGGATCGGAAGTTGGGCCGACACGCCAGGGGAACGAGGTCTTGAGGTCATGATTCCAGGGATTTGCCACCGCCAGCACCGGCAGCAGGCTCAACAACGGGATCCGCAGCCACTTCCCCTTGAGAGAGAGGATCCATTGCATCACCTGGCAGGATGCTGTGGTTGCGAGCAGGACTGCAAAGGGAATGGCGGCCTGATAAAAACGGAGATCCCGCCCCCCGGGGATGTTGTAGGTCCAGATCGTCCCCGCCAGCAGCACAAACGGAGCCAGCGGCAGCTCCCATCGCCTGCGATAGAACTCCAGGGCAATCCCCAGCATTGTCAGCAGACCCACAATCCCCACCTGATTGGGAAGGGCATCCAGGCGATAAACGCCAGTCATGAAGTTTTTGACGAGAAAATGCAGGTACCCCCTGCCAAAAACGCCTGGCGGTTTCCTCCCAGCCCAGAATCGAACCGAAATAGGTCCAGGCCGATATCGGTTCACCCACCCGCAGGTTGTTGTCCACCTCCTCGATGGATGGAAATCCGGGTTGGCCTTTGAATTCCAGATTGGCCCAGTAACGAAAGGTCTTTTTGTCCTTATCCACAAAATAGAAGGGATCCTTTTTTCGCATCCAATTGGCCGGCAGAACCACCAGCAGGAGGAGAAAAAAAACAGCCAGCGCGGGGAACACTCTTTCCGGCTCCCGCCACTCGCTGCGACTGATCAGCGCCAGCCCGCCCATCACCCCCAGGGCCAGGCAGGCATCCACCCGTGTCAGAAATACCAGCATGGCAAGGCCGCCCACCCTGATTCCATGCCCCCAGGCCCTTCTGTTCCCGGCTGGAAGATGAAACAGCTGGTCGAAAAGCAAAACCCACAGGCAGGCATAAAGATCCTCCCGGATTCCACTGTCGCTGGAGGCGATCAGAATCGGAGAACTGGCCACCAGATAAGCGGCAAACACGCCTCCCCAATCCCCGCAGCGTTTTCGTGCGCACCATCCCACGATGCCGATCAACCCCACCGACAACAGAACAGTCCCGAAACGCTGAATTTCCGGGCGATGCGAAGTCAATCCAAACAGGACACGATTGTATAACGCATAAGGGAGGTATCCCCGGTAAACCGCGAACCAGCTGGAGGGTTCTTTGAGATGGATGTCTTCGGCTGCCAGGAAATGGCGAAGAGAGTCCGGGTGGTTAAAATCCGGATTGGAGAGCAGCCGGTCGATTCTCAGCAGCGCGCCATACACCAGGATCAGAGCCAAAGCCCATCGGGCTGCCCGGCTGGTCACCGTTTTTTATAATCGCCCAGAGTCAGCCCCTTGCTGGCCAGCTCGGCTTTGATGATCTTCACCAAAGCCCATTCTTCCACATAACCCTGGATGCGGATTCCATTCAACAGAGTCATCGGCAGACCTGGGAAGTCCAGCACATGCGCAATCCGGAGGTGGTTGTCGAGGCCTTTCGGATGGGCCGCCTGCTCTTCCGCTGCCTTCATCTGCTCCTCGGTAAGGCCCGCCCGCCTTCCAATCTCACGCAGCAGCTCGGGGGTCAGCTTCTGGCCATTCTTGTAAATCTCGCCATGCACCCTCCAGAAGGCTTCATCACCCTGCGCCTGCAGCACATAGAGCGCCAGTGAGGTGGCACGGCAGGCCATGGGGTGGTTGGTATTGTTGGCCGCCGCCGGGTTGCAGTCCGAATTGAGCGGGTATTCAACCGCGGTCATGCGGATCAGAGAAGGGTATTTTTCCAGCAGATGGTTCCAGGTTTCTTTCATCATGTCACAGAAGGGGCACTCGTAATCTCCAAAAGAAACCACCTGGATGGGGGCATCGACCGGCCCTCGTGTGGGAAAAGCCTGGGTCCAGGGGGTGTCGATCCGGTTGATCTTGTTTTCCAGAATCAGGTGGAAACCACGCATTCGCATGTAATACCAATGCTCGAACCGGACCACCATCGCTCCCAGGATGATTAGAAGAACCACCATCAGGACAGTCTGGAAACGCCCTTTGGCAGTTCCGAACAGCGATTTCATATCCCAGGCAAACAGGGATTTGTATGGAGGTTTCAATCTCCAGCAGGCATAGGCAGTGGTTCCGGCAATGCTCAGATTGATCAGGTAATCTCCGACACACAACACACACACAGTCTGCACGACAAAAAACAGCGCCCAGGCGAAATACGCTGTGGCCAGCAGGAGCGGAACCGAGAACAGAGCCAGATGAAAAAGGGAAGCGAGCAGGTAAGGACCGCCATTGATCAGACCCACAACCGCCATGGAGGTGGCCAGGAAATACGCCACTGCCCCATAGACCGATATCGGCCTGCCAAAAAGGACTGAGTAGTCGCTCTCGAAGGCTTTTTCACAGCTCGACAGCTCCCCGAAGCTGCACCAGGTTCCCTCACCCATCATGGCCTTGCCGAATTCACGGTAAGACTCGATCGACAGGCCGAACCCCAGGATTCCAAGGGCTGCGATGATCCACAATGAACGGCGTGCCAGGCGGCGTTTCATGGGGGTGATTGTGACCTGTTTCAGGCCGTCCGAACAGCCTCTACCCGAGATGGAGGAAAGGATTGTTTTCCATCTCGAAACCAATCGTGGTGGCGGGTCCATGCCCCGGATAAACCACAGTTTCGGGAGGAAGGGTCATCAGCTTTTCCCGGATGCTTTTATGGAGCTGGTGCAGATCGCATCGCGGGAAATCGGTTCTGCCGATCGACCCCCGGAACAGCACATCTCCGCAGATCACCCACCCGTCACAGGAAAAACTGACCGATCCGGGGCTGTGCCCGGGTGTCCACAGGACATCGATCGGGGGGCCGCTCCATTCAATCTGCTGGCCATCCTCCAGCAGGATATCCGCCGGAGGAGAAGAAGCCGGCTCGAAATAAGCACTCAGGTTCAGCAGGGGATCCGGCAGGCACTCGGCATCTTCACGGTGAATCGCGATCGGGACTTCATATTTCGCTTTGAGAATTCCATTGGCCCCGATATGGTCGCCATGCCCATGGGTGTTCAGGATCAGAGTCACTTCTGCACGATGCAGCCGGCACCAGTCCATGATCCGTTCGGAATCAGCACCCGGGTCAACCAGAATCCCTTTCCTTGTGGCTGATTCCACCACCAGGTAGCAGTTCGATTCCAGCAGGCCGACAGCCAGAACATAAACTTCTGTCCGCGCCGATGATGAAAGGCTCATGGAACTGTAAACAGGAGATAACCCGCGCCGGCATTGCCTTCTTCATCCTCCGCCAGGAGTGAGATGGAATGCTCGCCGGCAGCGAGATCTCCTATATGAACCTGGAATGTTTCCTCGATGCTGTCGAGTATCCCATCCTCAGGCAATAACGATAAGCGTTCATCCACCCTGCCATCCAGAATGACCTCGACCGCAGTGAGCCGGGAGGTTTTATCCCGCACCAGGACACGGACATCAAAGGTGTTTCCTTCGACTTTCTGGCCGGTCCATTCGGCCACCTCGGGCGCGGTCTTATCAAGCAGGATCGGTTCACTCTGGCAGCTGTCCTCCCCCACCTGGCCGGGTGGATTCGCCAGACGGTCAGAAGCAGTCAAACGAACCTCATATTTTCCATCCGGCAGATTGCTGACATCCCAGGAATGCTTGGCGGCTTTGAGGTCTTTTTCGATTTCCTTCCAGAGGGTTTCCTGAACCCGGCGGTACTCCAGACGGTACACCAGGGTGTCTCCATTCGGATCTTCGGCTTTCCATGAAAGAGGTATGGAATCCTTCTGGGCCGAGCTGGAACTGGATTCGGATGAGCTGCTCTTGGAGGCTGTGCTGCCCGATTTGGATGCGGCGCCATTGGATTTGCTGGTAGAATTCGAGGAGCTGCTTTCGGAAGAACCGGCGGAATCGCCCACCTGCAGGGTTTCGATGCGTGGGGGACGATTGAGGGACTGGTAGACAATCTCGGCCTCCTGGATAACCGCCGAATCCCCGCTGGCAGTTCCCCCCATTTTCACACGCCACTGCAGGTAGCGTGCAGCCGGACTGGTGACTTTGCCCGGCTTCGGCATGGCTGCCGACCATTTGCTCCAGCTCTCTCCCGGGTCTTTTGAATTTCCAGAGCGGGTTTCAAAAGCCAGGCTGGCTCCTTCGGGAACCGATGCGACCCAGTTGAGCTCTCCCCACAGGCTGGCAGTTTCGGCATCCAGAACCTTCGAAGCATAGGTTCCACCCTTGTCGGTGGCCGGAGAGAGAATGAACACTTTGGCCGGATTTCCAGTGATCATCCAGACACCATCGTTCTGGCGGGGAAGCAGGCCGAGAATTTCGCTGACCTGCAGATCTGAAACCAGGTCCAGCTCATCCCGGTATCCCACTCGGAAAAGTTTCCCTTCATCACCGCTCCCCACAAGCAGCCCCTGATCGGCAACCAGCATGGCATTGGCGGCGGCGCCGGGTGTTTTATCGAGCAGCGCGCCAGCCCATCCGGGGTGATTTTCACAATTTCAGAAGACTTGTCGGTCTTGGGCGATGGGGGTGCTGGAGTGGGTTGAGGGACATCACGCTTGGCATCGACCTGCACAGTCGGGATGATCCCGGCATACAGGGTTCCATCCGGGGCCAGGGCCAGCGATTTGACCTCGCCCAGATCCGAATCATATAAAACCCGAAAGTCTTTCTCGTTGACCAGCTCCGCCACCCAGCCATTCGAGGCGGTGCCGAAATAAATTTTCCCATCTGCATTCTTTACCAGTGACAGGATGTGTTTCTCGCCGGTCTTGACCAGTGTTTTTGTTTTTCCATCCAGGGCCATGCGAAGAATCTGCCCTTTATCTCCAGTGGCCAGGATCAGGTCTCCGGTTGCATCCTGAACCATGGCCCAGATATAGTCCTGCCCACTGGCCCCGATCAGCGTGACAGCCCCTTCATCGGAAATCTTGTACACACTGCCGCCCGGTGAGACCCCGGCATACAGCGCTCCATCGGAACCGATCAGCAAGGCATGCACTGTATTGCCATCCAGGTCGGCAAACAGGCGGGCTTCCGCGGTCGCTGTCCCGGGTGTCCCGGCAATCCTGTAAATCTTGGCGCTGTTCCCGGTGCCGGCATACAAGGTTCCTCCATCCGGGCTGGCAGCCAGGCTCCAGATGGCCGATTCCTTGACCTCGGCAAAGGGCTGGATCGAAGGCGCCAGGCGAATCTCGCCGGGGTGCTGGATCGATACCCTCTCTGACTCACCATCGGAAAAATCATTGAAGGTGCTGATGCGCCAGGTTTGTGGTGAAACCGCACCGGCGGCCATCGCCAGCAGTGTGATTCCGATCCATCCGGCCAGGAAATTCCGCAACTTATGAGATGTCTGGTTTAGATTCATCGAGCCGAACCCCATTTCAATTCAATCGATCAGCCTGTGAGGGCTGCACATTCACCAGAATCATCTGGCTGCCGGAAACCGGGAGCGATGCCTGGATCGTTTCAGTCAGCAGTGGGCGATTGGCCAGGAACTGCCCGGTGCCGCGTTCGGTCGATTCAGCCATCACCCGCAGAACCGAAGAGGGCAGGTTCGGCATCTCGCGTCCGTTGAAAGATGCCCCGGGAGCCAGGGCCGACAGGGTGACAAAAACCTGGTCATTGCGGTAGACCTCATTGAGCAGCCGCAGGAGGTCATCCATCGAGCGAGGGCGGAAACGGTCCGGGTTGCGCCTCTGCATCTCACCGATATGGCCGGCGGCGTCATTGACAGTCACCAGCAGTGGCCCGACCGGAAATTCCTTCGGGATGGCAATCGCCTTCTCGAATGTCTGCAGCTCACCCATCCAGGGGCGCACCGCCATCTGCAGCTTCAGGCTCTGGCCCAGCTCGACCTCCTGGCGGTCCATCTGGATCCATTCGAGAGTTCCCTTTTTCAGCCGGTCGACCGATTCCGTTTTCAGCTCGATCGCCTCGATCGTGGCCTGCTCGTAGGGATTCTTGAGCACCAGATCCACCGCCGCGCTGAAGGTCATCGCCAGCTCGAAGGAGGTCCCCATGGCGGAGGACACCTGATCCCGGATCACGACCGGCGCACGGCCCTTGAGATGGATGGTGAGGGTGTAATCGGTGGTGGTGTCACGCATGGCGCGTGTGGCGGCATCGAAGGCATCCAGCACACACATCATTCCAAAACGGGGGGTGAAGAACCGGTGGAGAATAATTTCGTAAGTGAAATCCCGGTCGATTCCAGCTGCCTGGTTGCGGA
This sequence comes from Candidatus Hinthialibacteria bacterium OLB16, assembly GCA_001567115.1. Lineage (GTDB taxonomy): Bacteria > Hinthialibacterota > Hinthialibacteria > OLB16 > OLB16 > OLB16. Next base: position 31,469 of record LMZT01000003.1, read on the forward strand.
TATTGACTTTGAATGGAACCAGGGTGGGTTTGGCTCCAATCACTCCGCCGACCGCTGGAAAGCGGTCTTGTTCCAAAGCCCCCACGATCTCGATCAGGCCGCCCATTTTGAAAGAGTTCATGCTCGATGGCATGACTGTGGTGATGTAGGCGGTGGTCATGGGGAGATCGGTGGGGCCATCCTGAAACATGGGATGCCCGAATCCGATCACTTTCTCCCCATCCATGTAGGTGGTGGTGCCGATGGCGGTGGCATTCAGGTCCCCGGTAATGAGGGCCACACCCAGTGAAGAGCCAGGCTCCAGATGGACCGGTTCGCTGACCGCCGAGATGGCAGTTCCCCCAAGACTCGGTTGCAGGCCGGCCGCCGGGAAAAGACCCGCGACCTGGTCGAAAATTTCATTCGACACCCCACCAAGAGACAGGGGTGTTGCCAGGGGAACCCAGCCCCCTTTCGCATTCCCGGAAAGGCGATGTTTGAGTGGCGCCTGCCACCAGTCGGTCCAGGAAGAATGGGCTGGAAGAATCGCGGGCTGGAATTGCGGAAATTCCGCTGCCTGCAGGGCCGGTTTACCGGCAATCCCCAGTGCACCCTGGGCATCTTTGCGCAGAAAGGCACTCAATCTTCCCTCCCAGTTTTCGAGCGGCGGATTGACCTGAGATTGCGGGATATCCCGGCTGTTCAGTGTGTTCATTTGTGCCGCTCCAGCCGGGAAAGCCCGCTCGGTCGGCGCCAGATCGATCACAGGGAGCATTTTTTCGATGGGGGTAATCCCGGCGATCGAGTCGGTTGAAAAGGTCCAGGCATAGGCGACCGCCCCGATCAACTTGGCCTTGGCACCCTGCTCGATATAGACCGGAGAGCCGCTCATTCCTGCAATGACACCGGTTTTGGCCAGTGGCCCGCCGGTGCAGCGCCCCAGGATCATGTCGCTGCCGGAATACTCATTCCTCAACACCCCGAGAATTTCCACCTCGAAACGTTCGATCCTGGTTCCCTGGAAGACAGTCAGCCCATACCCCTTCATCCCCTCACGGATATCGGCTGATGACATGAATTTGTCTGCATCGAAACGGGAAGGTGGGGAGGTTTGTCCTTCAGCTGGTATCGCTGGGCCAGGAAGGCCCATCAACACCAGCAGGACAATTAAGACAAAGCGGCTGCCTGGATTCATCGCATATTCCTGAGACTGACAAATAGAGGATAGTCGGTTGCAGAATCGCTTCCGGATCATATCGCTAACCTTAATGGGCCGCCTCTCAGTGTGTCAAGGATGAGATTGGTGAATGGCGGCCATGATCCGGCTGCCGGATCCCCTCAGCCCCACACAGGCAATAATAAATACCGGTATACCCCCAATGGCAATGCCGGCAGCCCATTGAAACAGGGGCACACCGAACCATCCCACTGCAGTAAATCAGCATGACCCATTGCCTGTTCTTCAGCCGGAGAATTATTTCAGATCGTTACCTTGCGGCCATCCGGATCGATAAATAAACTGAAGGGCGAAGCGGGAAGAGCCGGAGATCCGTCTGTTTACCTTCGGCCGATGGGTCCCGTATCCCTGACCTCACAAACCTCAATCAATCAAAGGAGAAAAGAATGAACGAAAGCCGGCGTGAATTTCTGACTGTTGGTGCAGCTTCCGCTCTGGGTGGAGCGCTTTTGAGCGGTGTGCTGAATGGAAAAGCCGAGGCCGCCGAAGGTTCCGGCCATGAGGGTCATCCGGGCCATGCCAATGCCATGAAGGGCCTGTTCCCGGGTGCTGTGGATGCAGATGGGAAGTATGCCCTTCCACCGCTGCCTTATGCCTATGATGCCCTGGCTGAAGTCATCGATGAGCAGACCATGAAACTCCACCATGACAAACATCATGAAGGTTATGTCAAAGGACTCATCAAAGCTGAGGAAGAACTCGCCAAGGCACGCCAGTCTGGAAACTTCGAGTTCATTCAATACTGGTCCAGGCAGTCCGCTTTCCATGGGGGCGGCCATTTCCTGCACACCATGTTCTGGGCCTGCATGGCTCCTCCGGGACAAGGTGGGGAACCGGGCGAATCCTTCAAAAAGGGGATCGAAAAAGATTTCGGGTCGGTCGATGGAATGGTGGCTCAGCTCAAAGCCGCCACCAAATCAGTCGAAGGCTCCGGGTGGGGGTTGCTGGCGTATTCGATCGCTGCCGGCAAGCTGGTGATCCTGCAGGCGCAGAACCAGCAGCTCCTGACCCAGTGGGCAAGCATCCCGCTGCTTGGAATCGATGTCTGGGAACATGCCTATTACCTCAAGTACCAGAACAACCGTGGCGCCTATGTGGATGCATTTCCAAAGATCATCAACTGGAAGGGAGTCTCCGAGCGTTATTCCATGCTGGCGGGATAAAGGGGGCTGTGTTCGCACAGCCCTTCTGATGCCAGGGCTGTAAATCACCCTGGATGGCTGGCCGCACATCCAGGGTGATGTTTATTGTCCCTCTGAGCGGGGTGGTTTGTGTTTCCTGTGGTTCTGGGGCCTCGAGGAACGGCCTTCCTCGAGCGACCGGATGTCTTCGTTGCTGGGATCTTCCAGCTCCACCAGAGACTCATCCAAATCCGATCCAGGGGCCTCTGGCCGGCCGGAATTGCCCTGCGGGCCAGACATCTGGCTGAAGCGGGGCGCATTCCGCCAGTCCGGATTTGAACGCTTGAATTCTTCGAGTGGAATTTCGAGGATCTGGTTTTCCACCTGCAAGCTGACACTCTCTTTGATGATGTTGTAACCGATCACCTTGTAATTGCGGTCTCCCTGGCGTCCGGCTGTCCCCATCCTCGGGTAGTGGCGCTGCGAATCGACATAGTTCTGATGTTCGTACTTCAGGCAGCACAGCAGCCTGCCGCAACAGCCGCTGATCTTGCTTGGGTTCAGCGCCAGGTTCTGGTCTTTGGCCATCTTGATGGTTATCGGATCAAAGCCTTTCAGAAAACGGCTGCAGCAGAGTTCCTGCCCGCACAAACCAAATCCACCAACCATTCCGGCAGCATCACGAACACCAATCTGGCGCAGCTCGATGCGTGCGTGAAACAGATGCGCCAGGTCTTTGACCAGTTCGCGAAAATCCACACGGTTGTCCGAGCTGAAATAGATTTTCATCTTGTTGGAGCGGAAGAAATAAAAACGCCGAAACCAGCTTGATGTCGAGGTTGTGGTGGCGGACTTTCTCATAAGCCTGGCCGATGGCATGAGGCTCACGCTCCTGGCGCAGGGTCTGGGCTTTCTGGATTTCCTCACTGCCGGGGATCCCGATCACCCTGGGCAGTTCGATTTCTTCCCATATTTCGGATATCGGAACAGGCCGTGAAACAAGGGTCCCAAGGTCCTCGTCTTCCTCCACCGGGACAACCACCCAGCTGCCCTGCTGGACCTCCAGCCCTTCGGAAAGAACATAACGCCGGGGTTTCTGGCCCTCACGCAGCCGTACCTGCACCATCAGATCAGACATAATTTATATATTGGGTAAACCTTCTTTATTTCTGCTTCTAACCTCAGCCTAGATGACTTTCGAGAACCAGTCCAGAGTCCGTTGCAACCCTTCGTGGAGTTTAATCTTCGGCTCCCATCCCAGAAGAGTGTGTGCCAGTGTGATATCCGGCTTGCGCTGGCGGGGGTCATCGGTGGGAAGTTCGGAGAATTTTATCGGCAGCTGTTTGCCGACCAGCTCCGAGAGCTTTTCGGCCAGCTCGAGGATGGTGAATTCATCCGGATTGCCGATGTTGACCGGCCCGGAATAATCGCTCGCGGCAAGCCGCAGAATCCCTTCGATGAGATCGGAAACGAAACAGAACGAGCGGGTCTGGCGGCCATCACCGAAGACAGTCAATTCTTCCCCGCGCAGGGCCTGGGCAATGAATGCCGGGACAACCCTTCCATCATGGAGCCTCATCCTCGGTCCATAGGTGTTGAATATGCGCACAATGCGGGTCTCCACCCCATGGGTGCGGTGGTAGGCCATAGCCATCGCCTCGGCAAACCGCTTGGCTTCATCATACACACCGCGCGGCCCGACCGGGTTGACATGCCCCCAGTAGTCCTCGGTCTGCGGATGCACATTCGGATCTCCATACACCTCCGAGGTCGAAGCCAGCAGAAAGCGTGAGTTTTTCGCCTTTGCAAGCCCCAGGGCATTATGGGTGCCGAGCGAGCCGACCTTGAGGGTCTGAATCGGGAGCTTGAGATAATCGATGGGGCTGGCAGGGGATGCAAAATGCAGCACCAGATCGACCGGGCCATCGATCGCCAGGAATGTCGTGACATCCTGTTTGATGATTGTCAGATGATCCTGGGGGAGCGCTGCCAGGTTGTCCGGGTTCCCGGTAATAAAATTGTCGAGAACCACCACCTCATTGCCTCGCCGCAACAGTTCCTCCGCCAGATGGGAGCCAAGGAATCCCGCTCCGCCGGTAATGACAATTCGTTGACTGGACATATCCGCTGGTCTCTCATTCTCTGGAATGTGAAATGGCTTCACCTGGAAAAAAGTTTTTCCGCTCTCCCTCTTCCGGGGCCGAGGGAAAAAGTATGGTTTGGTTATCGATTTTTGTGGAGGGGATTACCAGACTGCGGCAAGCCGCAGGGTCACTGTGGTTCCCTGCCCCAGCCCCGGGCTGGTGATCTCGATGGTTCCATTCATTCTTTCCATCATCGAACGGGAGATCGACAGGCCCAGGCCGGTGCCGCCATGCTTTCGGGTGGTGGACGAGTCGATCTGCCGGAATGGTTCAAACACCAGCTTGATTTTCTCCGGATCGATCCCATGGCCGGTATCGATGACCCGGATCTCAGCACGATCATCGGCAACTCCGGCCCGTTGAACCACCACACGGATGGAACCTGAATCGGTGAATTTGATGGCATTGTCGAGAACATTGATCAGGACCTGTTTGAATTCCTCATAGTCAACCAGGACCGCCAGTTCGAAGTCCTCCATTTCGATCGCAAAATCCAGCCCCATTTTTTTGATTTCCGGGTGGATGCGGGCCTGCACCTCCGAAAGAACTTCTCCCAGGTTGACCGGACGAAGGTTCATTTCAAATTTGCCAGCCTGAATTTCCGCGGTTCGCAGGATGTTGTTGATCGAATCCAGCAGGTGTGTGGCGCTTTCACGGATATTGGAAAAAAAGGCTTTTTCCTCCTCTTCCGATTCCGCCAGGCCATTCTCGAGCAGCTCCACGAAACCGAGGATGTTTGTGAGTGGTGTGCGCAGCTCATGGGAGGTATTGGCGAGGAAATCTGTTTTGACACGGTTGGCTTCTTCAAGCGCTTTGTGTGCAATCGCAAAGCTGCGGTTAAGGTTTTCAAGGTCTTTGAGGCGGATCACCCGTTCGGTGACATCATGGATCAGGATGCACACCGCCGCCACTTCCCCCTCGATGTCGAACAGCGGGCGGAATTCGGTATCCTGGATCATGGAACGGATCCGGCTCTGATTGGGGACCTGGCTGAAATTGAGGAACTGTTCGGCTACTTCCGATGAAAAGATAAACTTTTTCCCCTGCTCAAAAACCCGCGCAATGACAGGAAGCATCTCACGTTCACGGTGTTCCGGCAAAAATTGGGATATCTCTTTCCCCTGGACCTGGATTCTCAGAAGGCCTGTATTTTTTTCCATCCAGAAGTTCCAGTCGATGATCCGGAAATCCCGGTCGACAGCCATCACGCCGAAAGGGAGATCGCGAATGATCTGGTGATTCAGGAGATGAACTGGATTTATTTCCATGCAGAACCTCGATGCGAGTGATGCGCGGAGTCCTGGAGCTGAGCCAGCACCAGAAAAAACGCCTTGGGTAAAGTAACACTACTTTGCAGTTGCTTTCAACTTTATTCACCAATTTTTCCTGATGAAAAACCTCTGGAAATCATTCATGATCCCACATTATGAAAAGCAAGCGAGAAATATTTGGCTGGGCCATGTTCGATTTTGCCAATTCGGCCTATACCACGAATGTGGTGACTGTCATTTTCTGCAACTATTTCACCCAGGGAGTTGTCCCGGATGGAAGCAGCGCCAACACTTACTGGGGATTTGGAAACACGCTCTCCAATCTGCTGATCATCCTGACCGCTCCGATCATCGGGGCCATTGCGGATTTCTCGAGCTGCCGAAAGAGGTTTCTTGTCATCAGCTGCCTGCTGTGTGTCGTCACAACCGCCGGGCTGTTCTTTGCGGTGCCTGGCGCAGTGAAGCTGGCTCTGCTCTTTTTCGTGGTGTCCAACTACTTTTTCCTTGTCAGTGAGGCGCTGTGTTCGAGTTTCCTGCCGGATCTGGCCGAACCTCACGAAGTCGGCCGAATCAGTGGATTTGGCTGGAGCCTGGGTTATCTCGGAGGATTGCTCGGCCTGGTTCTCTGTTTCCCGTTGATTTCGAAAGGCGGTTTCGGGGCGGATAACAGCTGGAATCTGCGCTTGACCAATCTGGTCACTGCCGGACTTTTTCTTGTCGCTGCAACTCCCACCTTCCTGTTTCTGAAGGAGCATGCCCATGGGAGGGTTCTTCCACCTGGAAAAACCTATGTCGGCATTGGTTTCGAAAGAGTCAAGGAAACCCTTTCGAACCTGCGCCAGCTGGCCGATCTCTCTCTTTTTCTGGTTGTTTTCTTTCTGACCTCGGTCGCATTGATGACGGTTTTTTCATTCAGCTCGATCTATGCCGCTCAGGAAATGGGGTTCCAGACTTCGGATCTGTTGATGCTGTTCATTTGCCTGCAGCTGAGCGCTGCTCTGGGTGCCTTTGCTTTTGGATTCCTGCAGGACCGTATCGGGCTAAAAATCAACTTCCAGGCGCTCCTGATTGCCTGGGGGATTCTCCTGATTGCAGTGTATGCGACTCACTCGGTGAAGATATTCTGGGTTCTGGTGCTGGTTCTGGGAACTCTGCTCGGATCGGTGCAATCGGCGGCACGCGGCATTACCGCCATGTTCGCGCCACCCTCCAAGAGTGCGGAGATATTCGGCTTCTGGTCTTTGACCTACAAGCTGGGAGGAATGATCGGACCATTGCTGTATGGCGCCATTGCCGATTCGCGCGGCCACCGCATCGCAATGCTGTGTGTGTCGCTGTTTTTCTTTGCCGCTTTTGTGGTCAATCTTCCGGTTGACATCCAGCGCGGCAGGCAGGCCGGCATGGATTTCGAAAAGTCTCTGTCTAAATCATCCCCCAGCTGACATTGTCGAGGATCCTCTGGTTGGCTGAACGGACTCTTTGGCTGACCAGGCGGACCATATTCCGCATAATTGTGAAACCCAGGTCGTGGTCCGATTCCATCAGCCCATCCAGGTCCGCTTTCTCGATCACCAGGAACTCACAGTCGGTCAGGCAGCGCGCAGTTGCGGAGCGCGGGGATTCATCCACCACCGCCAATTCTCCAAAAACATCACCCTTTCTGAGGGTCACCAGTGGCATCGCATCTTCTTCGCTGGCAAGCTCGAGGGTGATGGAAACCTCCCCTTTGAGGATGATGAACAGTTCCGATCCCTCAGTATGCTCGATAAAGACAACATCATCCTCATGACAGGTCCGTGAAGTGCAGATCAGGGATGCCTGCGCCAGGGCTTTCTCATCGAGGCCAGCGAAGATGGAAACATTTTTCAGAATCTCCGTGTAATTGATCATGGCAGCTCCCTCCCCTTTCTCATGGTTTGACTTCCGGAGCAGCCGATGGGGCTGCCGGTGCCGACGGGCTGGCTCCCTGGGCCGGTGGCGCGGAGGGCTGCTTTGACTGAACCTTCGACTTGAGCGACATCCCCCAGGCTTCTGTTTCGGGAACGGTCTGATCGCGATAGGTCAGCGCCTCTCCGCGATCATCCTCTTCCCAGTACACCACAACCGCCACATCCTGAAGCCCCTGTCCATTGCCCAGGTTCTGCATAACTCCATTATAACCCGGAACGACCCTCGCCGCCTGGTCAAGCCCCATATCCACATGGTATCCATCGAACACCGCCACCAGTGTTCCTCTTGAGTTGCCATAACGGATCGGCACATTGCGCGGGAGGTCTTCCAGCAGAGTGAAAGAGGTCGGCTTGACACGCTCCCTGCCGAAGAATTCATATCCCCTTCCTCCGACTATCTCTACAAAGACTTTCCTTCTCCCTGCGCCAGGATAAGGATCCGGAGCTGGTGCGGGACCTGGTCCAGGCCCGGAGGGTCCGCCGCTGTATCGGCGCTCCCCGACTTTGACCTCACGCCACCAGTAATCGCTCAGGATATATTCGCCATCATTGGCCTGAGTAAAGTGATAATTCCCTGGCTCCCGGACCATGCGCAGTTCGGTAATTGGAATCGGACGATTGGTGGGGCGGATCCTTTCTGAAGAAAAAAACTGGTCCGCACAGACCGGCAGACAGGAACACACCAGAAGCACCAGCAGCAGCAATCCCTGCATTTCCCATCGCGGGCAATGATAACCACTGAGCAGTTTCATGGGAGCACATCCTCCTCCTTGACCGCTTTCCCGCCTGGTGATCCCGCATGGGAAATAAACCTTCGCTTGAAAGAAAGGGTCTGGTAACATGTTCGCTCGAACCTTCATTCCGGTCAAGAAAGGAATCTGATTCCATGCAGAACAATATCAAGATCGGCATTGTGACCTATAACATCGCCAAGGATTGGACCCTCGATGATATTTTCAGGAACCTCCCGGAAGCGGGTTTCCAGGGAGTCGAGTTGCGGACCACTCATGCCCATGGGGTGGAGGTGGCCCTGAGCCGGGAACAGCGAGAGAATGTCCGGAAGCGGTTTGCGGACTCCCCGATCGAACTGGTCCAGCTGGGGAGCGCCTATGAGTTTCATTCCCCCTCGCCGGAAGAGCTCCAGATGAACATCCAGGGAGCCAGGGAGTATGCTCAACTCGCTCATGATGTCGGGGCCAAAGGGATCAAGGTCCGTCCGAATTCTCTTCCCCAGGGGATTCCGGAAGAGGCTGTGCTCGAACAGATCGGCCACTCCCTGCGCGAGGTTGGAAAAACAGCCGAGGGTCTCGGAGTCGAGGTCCGGCTCGAAGTTCATGGCAAGGAGACCTGCCGCCTCCCGCGAATCCGGAAGATCATGGATTATGCCGATCATCCCAGTGTTGTTGTGAACTGGAACTCCAACAAGGAAGACCTGATGGATGGAGGATTCGATGCCGGATTCGACCTGGTCAAAGACAGAATCCGGCATGTCCACATCAATGAGCTGCACAATGAAGAGTATCCCTGGCGCCGGCTCTTCGAGCGGCTTCAGGAAATCGGCTATAACGGCTATTGCTGCGCTGAAATCCCCGGCAGCCCGGAGCCTGCCAGGTTGTTGAAATACTACCGTGCTCTTTTCCTGGCATACCAGGAGTAGGCCCCGAAAACCTGATTTCAAAAAACCCGAACCGGATTTTACCTGGGAGGTGCCGGGAACTGGGGCTGGCCATTCATCATCGGGACCATCATGGTCTGATTGCCCGATTGCGAGTAACCGCCCATAGGCATCTGGGGTTGCTGCTGTTGCTGCTGCTGGCGGCCGCCGCCGAACAGGCGCGAGAGGAAACCACCGCCGGATCCTGAAGGCTGCTGTTGCTGCATCTGAGGTTGAGCCTGCATCGGCATGCCCTGCTGGATATAGTTCTGCTGATAGGGTTGGGCTGCGCCCTGAGCCTGGCCATATCCCTGAGGAACCATCTGCTGCTGCCCGGCATAAGGGGCGGAATAAGCCTGCATCTGTTGGCCCTGCACCGGATAACCACCCTGCTGCTGCTGGGGTGCAGCCCCGTATGCCGAAGGTTGCTGCTGATAGTATCCCTGGGGCGCCGAGGGTTGCACTGCGCCCTGAGCCTGGCCATATCCCTGGGGAACCATCTGCATCTGCTGCTGTTGCTGTTGCCCCCCTGAATACTGGGGCGCATTCCCCGATGGGGCGACCGCCTGCCCGCTCATCAGCTGGTTCACATTTCCCGCGACCATGTCAGTGATATCCACCCATGTGGTTCCTTTTGGGACCTTCATTCGAAGGGCCTGGGCATCCAGCCCCTTGTTGGGCTGGACAGTGGTCACCGCCATGGCCAGAAGAGCGGTCCCATTTGGCAGAAAGCTTTCCATGCGCCGTTGGATGAGGTCATCCTTTCCGATCCAGTTGCGGATATGCCCGATGGTTTGCGCCAGCTGCTGGCGCACAGTCGCCTGGATATCCGGCGGGTAACGCCGGCATTGGGTATCGATGACTTCCGGGGTGTAACGGGTTTCCAGAACCCAGCAGTCATGCCCTTCGATGACCTCTGATCCGAGGATTTGAGTATTCCGGGCGAAGGGCTGGAGCAGGGTTTCATCGGTGGCTGTGCCGGCAAACCCATACTGGAAGGATTCCATCGAGCGTGCCATCGCCTGGCGCTCGATGCGGCTGGCATCCATCTTAAGGTACTGAATCGGCTGGTTGGGGAGTTTGGCAACCTGCCAGAGGGTATCCCGTGCGCGATAAACATCGTATTCGACCTCCCCACCCTGGGGCATCTGCTGGTTGGGGGCAATCACGGTAATCATTTTGGCGCGCATGTAATTGGGAGGAATGATCCGTGCAATGGTCCGTGTTTCCGTGCTCTGGCCATTGGCAAAAGCGCGCTGGGAATACCCGATCTCGAGATCCCGCCAGCGCGACTGCATCTCTGCATTGGCCCGGATGATGTCATAGGCGGTGGGCATCTGCCCGGATGGGAGTGCATTCGGTGTAAAGCTGGACACGGCGGGCTGCGATGGCGGAGGGGGAACGAAGCTTCCCGGAGCCGATGGGGCTGCTGCGGATCCGTCTTCAGCCGGCCATGCGCCGCCTCCTCCTGCCACCGGGACTTCCTGAGGCGGCAGTTCCGGTGCCGGCTGGCCTGGAACAGCCGGTGCCACTGGCCCGCTGTTGGGGTCAGCAACCACCTCGCGGATATCCGACTTGTTCATAATGCGCTGCCCGAAGGGGCCTTCAATCGTGACAGTCGTCCCGGTCTCGGCAATCACCTTTCCTTCGAGGACATCCCCGTAAATCAGGACAATCCGGTCGGCCAGGGCGGGTGGCAGCGAAACCATCATCACCAGCACAGCTAAAAATGGACGCATAAACTCAATTACCTCGATTCTGTTCTTTGTCGACCGACTGTCAGGCAAACTGAAATTCCTCAGTTTGAAAGCAATGACTTCGGCTGCCTGGCTTCAATCCATTCCGCCACTGTCATCGGGTGGAAATCTTCAAGTCGGGTGAAGGCGCGATTCATCGCCACCGAGCGGGCCGCAAGATCAAGCACATCCACCTTCGGGTACAGCCGGCGTGTGACCTGGACCTTCTCCTGGGCCTGGTTTTCCATGGTGATATCCAGGTGCAGCTCTCCGGGAACTGTTGTCCGTGAAAGTGCGATGCCCAGCCGTGCCGGTTCAAAGATATAAGCGGCGTTCGACAGGCGCTTCGGCTTCTCAACCTCATACACCCGCACCCCCAGTTCATCCACTGCGGATTCGATCTGGTCAAGGATCTCATCCGGAATCAGCAGGGCTTTTTCAAATGCTTCATGGATTCGATGCCGCCGGCCGGAGTACCAGCCCTCAAATCGAGCGGCTGCATGATAATGTCACGGACAATCTTTTCCATCGGGCCGGTCCCGATCAGCAGCTCCGGTGAAACTTCAATCCGGAACAGATCCGGTGTCAGCTGGATGGTTCCCAGCCGGGCACTGACCATCTGATCCTTATTGAGGCGTTTGAGGCCGCCGGTGATATCCATCGTCACATCCACCAGATAACCGGGGGGGCCTTGCGGCTGGGGAGGACGGAAGGTTGCGTAGTAGTACAAGTCAACAACCACATTGCGCTGCACCCAGGCGGTGGATCCCTTGAAACGCTCTTCGGCGATCAATTTGTTCCCATCGGCGCGGAAACGGGTGTCAAATCCGAAAAATGACGGGTCACTCTGGTCAACAATCTCATAACTGAAGGGAGTCGAAGGTGTCGGCATGGCCTCATTGATCCATAAAAAGGCATTGGCCGGCATCAGTGTCTTCCCGAGATGGTCGGAAAACAATCCGACCGACAGCTCCAGGTTTTCATGGCGATAGATGGTTTTCGCCATCTGGATATGGGGCAGAGGGAAACCTGAACGGATCAGCCCGAAAGCATCCAGCTGATTGTTCAGAAACATTTCAAACAACCGTTGCTTGTCGGTCTGGGCTGTGGATTGTTCCTGTTCGTAGGCCATGCGGCTTTCACACCAGAGGCGCTTCTCGTTTGTATCAGCCAGTGGCATCAGGCGGGCCATTTCAGCGGTTTCACGGTCTGCACGCCCTTTTTCACGTCCGATCACTTTGAATATCTCAGCCTCGAAATCAACCTTGACTGCATAAACCTTGAGCTGCGATGGGGGTGTCAGAATGAAAATCATTCCCGGGATGAGCGAGGTCACCTCGAGATGATCGACCATCTTGCCATCCACCAGGCAGTCAACCTCCCCGCCGACCAGGTCATTCAGCCACAGCTTGCCCTTCTGCCACACCACACAGTTTCCCTGCGGAGCCGGTGCCTTGGGTGCCGCGGCATCCACTTCAACAAACAACCGCAGGTTCAAACGCTCGCTGCCGATCGATTCGGGTTTGTCACGGCGCTCCCGGCCTTCATGGATGGTGGGGACCTGGACCCGGTTGACACCATCCCGGAAGCTGTGAAAGAAGTTCCCGGAGATTTCATAGTGAGTGGGTGAGAGGTGGATTTCGGTGGATCCATAGGCCTCGAGAATCCGCCAGTCGGTGTCGCGTGAATAACGCCAGCGCAACCGTTCACCCGACTGAATCACCAGGTCTTTCACCTGGCGCGGGGTGTATTGCCCTCCGGAAGCCTGATGTTCGACCTGGATGCTCACACTGGCCACTTCCCGCTTCTCGATCACCGGAGGTGTGGAGGTTTCCGGAACCAGCCTTTCCGAATGGATCACTTCGCGGCTCTCGACAGGCGGAGCCGGGATCGGCGTGGATGTCGGAGCCGGTTTCAACGGAAGCGGAGTTGCGGTCGGCGCCGGTTTGGGAGCGGTTGTCGGACGGGCCTCGAGTGCAGGTGGAGGCGAAAGCGGTTCAAGGACTGGAGGCTGGCGTGGCTCCTCAATTTCTCCCAGATCCGGGCCTTCGATAATTGAGCTCCCGCTGGAAGGCTTGCTCTCATCCGATTTCGGGACAAATTGAATAGAAAGGCCATCGTCTTCCGCCCTGGCTGCCGAAAATAGAGCCACGGCGAAGATAAGCGTAATTAACAGGCGAATTTTCACTGCCTTTCAATACTCCTTCGAGGAATTGAGATTCCTCCCAGCCCGTTTTTATTCAATTCGAACCTTTTCCCTCTCTGCGATGATAACCCGCTTGCCCCCCAAAGGCAAAGACTATTCATAAATGTTTCAATTTATTCCTTTTTTTCCACGATAGCATGGTGCCACCAGAAACGGTCCGGATACCACGAGACCCGTGACGGAAAAAACTCCGCCGTAAAAGTTTCCAGGCCCAGTTGATCGATCGCCTCGCGAACTCCCCGATCTTTCTCCCTTAAGTCGGCAGCATAAGAGGCTACCGGAAAAAGGTCTCCAACTCCAATGAAAAAGAACTCGAGGATGTCCCGTGAATCAATGAAATCATCAAAATCCCAGCCGGAATGAGCCTCTGGACGGGTCGCGAAAGCGGCCTGATAGGAGCGAAGCAGAAACGGCAAGGCTTCATCAAAAAGGCCCGCCACTTCATTCCAGCATTTCTCCAGCCAGAGGTCCAGCTCCCGGTCGGTATCTTCGATGAAGGCCACAGTCTGCGGATCGATGGCAGAGTGGTTTTCTTCGAGCAGCTGCCGGAAAAGAATCACCTTTCCCCTTCCCGCGAAGACCAGAAAGGCCGCTCTCCAAGGCTGATCGAAACCTGGTTCCGAACCTTCCTCTTCGATTTCGCCAGCCGCCCAGCTTAAAAAACCACAGTACCCGGCCACTGCTTCAGTGAACTGGTCTTCAATTTCTTTCAGCACTTCCGGTTTCAGGGTCATGGGTTCAGTTCCAGCTCCATACACGCGGCCTCGGGCCGCCTCTCTCCCTCTCTTCACAATCGGCCCGTATCATAGGGAAATAAAATAATAGGCCATATCCGGCAAAAATGATATTTTAATCGATAGAATTCAATTACATTCCAGAAATGACCCGATCCATTTCCTGCCTGTTGCTGGCCCTGTTTTATTCTGTTGCTGTCCAGGCACAACTCCAGTTCAAAACTCCGGGTGCGGTCCTTCTTCAGAATCCAATCGGGGGAGCCTATTCCCCCACGCTGAGAGATGGCGAACTGGAACTGTTTTTCGAATCAGCCGGGGATCTTTACCATGCTCAGCGCAGCAGCTCCGATATCCTTTTTCCCACAGTCCTGCGAGTCGATGAGCTTTCCACAACCACCTTCATCGAGGAAAACCCGTTTCTTTCGGTCGATGGGCTGCGTCTTTATTTCACCCGGCGCAGCCGCACCTCTCAAAACCGGGACATTCTGGCCGCTTCCCGTGAGAATTTCACATCTCCTTTCGGCGCCCCCGGGGCGGTTGGACCTGTCACGAATCCACCTTTCCGGGGCAGGCTCGGCTCCCTGACCGGGGATGAATTGAAAATTTATCTCGAAATTCCACGCTCGATTCCCCCCGGATCGGGAACACCCTTGACCGAGCATACCGACATCGCCACCGCCACACGGGAAAACACCTCCCAGCGTTTCGGGATGTGGCAGTTCCTCCCCCATGTCAACACACTGGATTATGAGCGTTCTCCCTCGATCTCCCGGGATGATCTGGTCCTTGGATTCAGCCGTGTCGGGCCGCTTTCGAATCTGCCGGGGACCTTGTTTTTTTCAGCCCGTGAAAACCCAGCCCACCCGTTTCCAGCAGGCGAGGCTGCAGCGGGTGTAGTGAGCGGGAACAAAGCACTCAGTGACCCTTTTCTGGTCTATCCGGGAACACGGCTGTATTTCAGCCGGGATGACACCCTGTGGGCTGCGGACCGGGAAATTCATGCCTCTTACCGCCTCCCGAGAATCAGCGGTTATCCAGGGCGTTCGGCTTATTATCCAATCGAGGTTTCCACAACCGAAGCAGATGCACGCTCATTTGAATTCAAACTGATATTCGACTCCCTCTTCCTCCAGTTTCTCCAGGTTCTGCCTTCATCGGAACTGGGGATAGAATCTATAACCATCATACCCGAAGCGACCGGCAGAATCGCAATCCAGGTTTCGACCCAATCAGCGCTCCCGGATGATGGACTTCCTCACACCATTCTGTTCTTTCGTTTCCTGATCAGCGAGAATGCTTTTCCGGGGCAGGTGCGGGTGATCCGGTTCAGCGGGAACCCAAAGGTCAATGGGATTGCTGTGTCACGCCCATCGGATGGTGGAATTCAGATTCTCCCTCCGGGGCCATTCTCCCCCGCCAGCCTGATAAGGCTTTTCTAAGGAAAAGGCGATGCGACTGATTTTCTGTGGAACCCCGGAATTTGCTGTCCCTGCACTGGAAACACTCTGCCAGGGGGGATATCTCCCGGCACTGGTGATCACCCAGCCGGATCGCGCGCGTGGCCGCGGGCAGAAGATCTCTGCCCCGCCGGTCAAACTGGCCGCCTTGCAAGCGGGTCTCGAGATTTACCAACCGATCCGGTTCAACTCGGAGGAATGCCTGGACAGACTTCGACAGGTCCAGGCGGATCTGGCTGTGGTGGTGGCTTATTCGGCTAAAATCGGGGCAGCCGCGCTGGCAATCCCGGCCTCGGGCTGGTTGAATCTGCATCCTTCGCTGCTGCCCGCATACCGGGGCGCGGCTCCGCTGCAATGGGCTTTGCTGGATGGATTGCCGGTCACAGGAAACACCACCTTCTTTCTGAATGAGAGATGGGATGCCGGGCCGGTCTGTCTTCAGGAAACCCTCCCACTCGACACTCAGGCCAGATATGGGGAAATCATGCCCCTGTTTGCCCGGAGAGGCGCCGACCTGCTGCTGCGTTCGGTGCGCCTGATTGAACAAGGGTGCGCTCCCCGCATCCCTCAGGATGACAGCCAGGCGACCTTCGCACCCTTGCTGCGGGCTGAAGATTCGTTTCTCGACTGGTCGCAAAGCGCCTTGAGGATCCATAACCGTATCCGTGCGCTCTATCCCGAGCCGGGGGTGTTCGCCTGTCTGAAGGGAAAACGAATCCGTATTCAACAAACCCGCCTTCACTCGGCTGCTGCGAGCGGCCTGCCGGGTGAGGTGATCCAGTGTGATAAACAGGGGCTGGTGATTCAGACCGGGGAGGGTGGGCTGGAAATCCTTGAGCTGCGCCCTGAAAACCGTGGCAGCATGAAGGCACTCGATTTTATCAATGGCGCGCGGCTTCGCCCGGGGGATCGTTTCGAGAATGGGGGATACTGCGAACCAGCTCCACCAGCCACTGAACCCTCTCCCAGGGAGTCTCCGCCAGCAGGCCATGATCCAGATTGAGGATATGGCCCTGTGATTTTCCGCTGGCGATGCAGGCCCGCACAGCTGTTTCGACCTGGTCCAGAGGCCCTTCTGCAAACAGGCGGTTGTTCAGGTTCCCCTGAATGGTGAACTGATCCCCGAGGATTGTTCTCGCATCCTGGATGCTGCAATGGCTGTGGATGCTAATTGCATCCGCACCGGAGGCCGCCAGCTCACACAGCTGTGTTTTCCCTTTTGCGAACAGGATCAGTGGAAGCCGCCCTTTCAGGCGCTGAAAAATCTCTTTCTGGCTGGGAAGCGCAAAAGAAATATATTCCTCATCGGTGGGAAGATCGGCGATCGATTCAAACAGCTGGATCACCTCTGCTCCCGACTCGATCTGGTATTCCAGATAATCGATCGTCATCCGGGTCAGCTTCTCCAGGAGTTCCTGTGCCAGAGCGGGTGATTCCTGAAGGAACTTTCGCGCATTTTCGCCTCTGCCGGGCGAGCCTCCTTCAATCAGAAAAAACAGCAGGGTCAGTGGCGCTCCGGCGAATCCCAGCAGTGGAACTTCGCTGGTGAGTGTCTTTCGGAGTGTTCCCAAGGTCCCGGCGATGAAAGGCATCTCGATTGCGGGGTCATACTCATGAAGTGCGTGGATCGCCTGAGCATCCCGTATCGGGTGCTCGAGAATCGGGCCGGGGCGGAAGACAAAGGGCGCCCCCATCGGCGCCAGCGGTGTCAGAATATCCTGGAAAAAAATTATCCCATCCACACCGGCACGCTTCGGCAGCAGGGATATCTCCACCGCGGCATCCACATCCCGGAAAAGCTGCTCGAGCGGCCATGGGTTTCTTTCACGGTATGCGCGATACTCCGGATCCGATCGGCCCGCCTGCCGCATCAGCCACAATGGAGTTCTTTCGGTATGTTCTCCACGCAGCGCCCGGAGCAGAATGGGATCATTCTTCACGATCATGGGTTGGCCTTTTCAAAGTCGATCACCCGGGATTACGCGCTCACCGAGTAGTAGTAACGGTCACCCATCTTGAAGGCATCAGGGTCGAGGTAGGCATCGAAAACTGCGCCGATATTCCGGAGCAGAACCCTTCCGAGCGGATGGGTCACCTGAACAATTCCCTCTGCCGGAAGCTCCACCAGCCCATCCTGTTCGAGCTCCCGCAGGTTCTCCCACTCCCTGGCAAAATACTCCATCGGATCGATTCCGAACCGGCGGCCCACCTGCCTGAGATCCGCACGGCCATAACAGTAGATCTCCGAAAGGGCCTCCTGCCGGATACGGTCATCCTCGGAGAAATGCAATCCTCTCTCGATCGGCATCCGGCCATTCATGACAGATGCCTGGTAGACTGGAATATCCTTGTGGGACTGCCAGTATCCCAGCCCCATGAGGTGTGAAATCGATGAAGCCCCCAGGCCAATCAGATCAAGCCCGCGCTGGGTGGTCATTCCCTGGAAGTTCCTCTGGATGGTTCCCTCATCGAGGGAAATTGCCAGCTGGTCATCAGGAAGCGCAAAGTGGTCCAGGCCGATGAAGACATATCCGCCAGCCGGGAATTTTTCGAGCGCATTCAGGAACATGGCGAGTTTTTCTTCGCTGGAGGGCAGGTGTTTATAGTCCATGCCCCGTTGAGTCGCGATCTTCTCCGGAATTTGCGCATAGTGATAAAAAGCGATCCGGTCCGGACACAGCTGGAGGGTCTTCTCAACCATGTCCGCCACTGTTTCGAGGGTCTGGTAAGGCATCCCGTAGATCAGGTCATAATTGACCCTGCCGATTCCGCGTTCACGAATCGCCTCTGTCACATCTCGGACCATCTCGAAGGGCTGGATGCGATGGACATGGCTCTGAACAACCGCATCGAAATCCTGAATTCCCATCGAAATCCGGTTGAAGCGGGCCTGTTTCAGGCAGTCCAGCAGATGGGGTGTTGTGTGGCGCGGGTCAATCTCGATCGACACTTCGGCATCATCCGCCAGAACGAAATGCTCCCGCAGAGCCGCCTGGATGGCGATGATCTCTTCTCCCTCGAGGTACGATGGGCTTCCTCCCCCCCAGTGAACCTGGCGGACCGGACGGTTCATCCCTCTGGCGGAAGCGGCCAGTGCAATTTCCCTGAGCAGAGCCTCGATATAGGCCTGTTTTTTTTCAGCGGACTCGCGCAGTTCCTTCTTCAGAATGGTTTTGCTGCATGCACAGAATTTGCACAGTGATTCACAGAAAGGGATATGGATATAAATCGACAATCCCGGAGAATCCGGATCCTTCTCATGCAGCGCGCAGTGATCCCGGAAATCCTTTTCATCCAGGTTCGACCAGGCGGTCGGCATCGGATAGGACACATGCCGGGGCAATGCCAGCCCGGCATAACGGCGAAAGACTTCGAGCGGGAAACCCTGTGGAATCAATTCATAGCTCCAACTGCATCGGCATTCAGGCAGGGGGCCGCCCCATCAGATTTCAGTTTCGCCATCTCAAGCACAGTGGCAATGAAAATCTCGATCTCGGCTGCAGCTTCGCGAAAACCAGGACGGGTCTGCATCCTTTCGGCATATCTCTGAACTTCCTTCTCGAGCGCCTGGGCATCCAGAAAGGTGATCTTCCCGTTGGAGTTGAGATCCTGTGTCGATCCCAGCGTGTTGAAATCGAGCAGGGCGATGGGGTGGTCTGCCCCCTTGCGAAGGGATGCGAGTTCATCCCCGGACAGAATGGGCTGGTTGCGGTCGATTCCGAAGATCACCAGGGTGGAATGGGCGATGGCTTCACGCACCTCCTGGCTGTCATAATCATCCACCTTGCGCCGATGGCACCCCATGCTTGCTCTCCGAATGGATTTCACAGTGCCATTGCCTTTCTGGCAGCGATGGAAAAAAGTGATCTGGCCGGGATTGACTCCGAAGTGGCCCTCGAGGTGCTCAACACAGCTGCGTGAGGTATTCGAAGAGCCGATGATGGTGACCGGTCCAGACAGGATCTGGCCACGGTCGGTTCGTGCAAGTGCTCCCTCCAGTGCTGCGAGGCAGTAGCTTGGTGTGAAATCCGACCAGTGGGTCTGAAACCGTGCGGATTTAGCCACATCCATAATGCACTCAAGGGCAGATAAGGTTTCTTCCCGGATGGTCTGGCAGGCTTCAGCCACCTTGAGTGAGCATTCAAACTGCCCTTCGACATCGGTTTCACCAGGTAGTCCGCTGTTCAGCCCTGAGAGGGTGCGCAGCAGGTGGTGAATCACCTCTTCGCCATGCAGGATGTTCAAACAGTCCGCATCTCCGGGCAGCTCATCAAAAAAGGCTGCCAGCAGGCTTTCTTCACAGGATTCGGTGTTTCCTTCGGTGACTGCATATACTTCGAACCGGTTGCAGGTGTTCCAAATCCAGCAATCACGGATCTCGCTCTGGCCATGAACCCTTTTCAGGCAGGCCACCGCTTCCGGGTGGGGAATTTTGACCAGCCGCAGCTGCTCAGGAGTTGCATAGACCAGCGATGGCCCCTTGCCGGAGCCGATTGAATTCTTCAGACAGAGTCCGACCATCATCAATCCGCGGGTCAGACTTCCGTTGATATCGATCGAATTCATGACATCATCTTTCATGAGAGAGTTCCTCCAGATATTCGCAAAACCATGGACTTCAGACAATCAATAAAGCAGGGGGAATCATTCAGAGCCGGAACCAGGAACAATGTCCCTCCCAGCTCGTTTTCAAACAAACGCCGATATTCGATTCCGATCTCATGGCTGGTTTCAATGCAGTCAGCAGTGAAACTGATCGGACAGACCACCACTTTCCGGCAGCCTTTTTCAGCCAGGCCGCGAAGCGTGTGCTCGGTCGAAGGGCCAATCCATTCCACCGGTCCGAGGCGGCTCTGGTAGGCCACCGAAATCTTTTCCTTTGGCCAGCACAGACAGGCGTGGATCCCTTCCAGGCTGGACTGGATTTCGTTCTGATAGGGGTCACCTTTCTGGATGTAGGAAACCGGCAGGCTGTGAGCCGAGAACAGCAGATGCGTATCTTCAGCAGAAAGGCCATGCGCTGCGGTGTAGTCACGGATATGCCGGGCCTGAGCCTGATGGTAGGACGGTTCATCATGCCAGGAAGAAAACAGATGGGCTTCCCAGCGAAGGCCTTTGCGCTCAAGCAGGCGATAAGCCAATGCCAGTGCAGTCCCGGTGGTCGGACGCGAGAAATGAGGGTACATCGGCAGAATCAGAAGCCGGCGGATCCCTTTTTCCAGAAGGCGGTCAAAGACCCCTTCCAGGCTGGGCTGGCCATAACGCATGGCCACTTCAACACAATAGCCATCCCCCAGCTGCTCCTCCAGCAGCGCTGCCTGCCTGCGGGTGATCGCCAGCAGCGGAGAACCTTCTTCGGTCCAGATCATCCGGTAATTGGCCGAGGAAGGCTTCGCACGGAAGAATGCGATCAGATGAGCCAGCAAGGGTGTGGCCCATTTCATTCCACCAGGCAGGCTGATGACCTCGGGATCCCCGAGAAATTCGGCCAGATATTTCTGCACCGATTTCGGGTCCGGGCTTTCAGGGGTTCCGAGGTTCAACAGCACAACCGCAGTGGTTGTGTGAGAATCACCTGCCGGGAGACCTGTATTGTATGGACTGGATGTTGCCTGCATCTTCCTCTCGATCGGTCTGGATACGTCGTCTGCCTGGATCGGAAGGAGAGAAGGGAGTGGATGGCTCTTCAGAGCTCAGTCCGTTATGGAATTCCTTCTGGTATCTGGAATCCGGAACGGTTTCCTGACCCCCTATTCCTTCCCGTGTGGGATGGAAGCAGGTGGCCCGCGATGGGATTGGGTATGGCTGTGATCCTGCTGAATCCGGGGGGAAACAACAGGTTCCCTGGCCCTGGCCAGCAGTCGGATATCAGGATAAGGGTCAAGTATGCGCTTCCCGGCAACCGGGACCATTCCAAAAAGAAGGAGGAGAGTTCCACCCCATAATGCAAGGATGACCGGACCGAAAAACACAGCGGCCAGGCTGGAATCCATCCCCGGCAACAGGTTGTATTCCACCAGGACTCCGCTATGTAAAAGGAGAATGATCAGGCAATACACCAGCATTCGATCGAAAGAAGGATCCACCTTCCAGAATCGAACACCGGCCAGTTTCAGCAGAAAATAGACGACCGACAGGAGGAGGAAAGCATATTTGGCCAGCAGGACAGCCTCCCAGGGGTTGTCCAGAAGCCGTCCTTGAACTGCAAACAGGGCGGGCAGGTGGCCCACAAGCATGACAGCCCAGAAGAGGCGTGAAATCCCCTTGAGCACCAGGTCTATCTGCTTTCGATTCAGTTGCACTCACCTGACCTCGATGAAAAATTCGCTGCAATACTGGTAAGATTATTCAAATATACCAACTCCGGCCGTCAAGGTCAACGGATGACGGCCACATTTCAATAATCCTGCCAATGCCCGACTGCGGCTGGAGGCACACCGATGGAAATCGTATGGGAAGCCTGGCTTTGAGGAACTCGGATCAGAATATAGGGGTTCTTTTTTCGCCATCCCTGTGAGGCAGCATCGATATCATTCACCTGCTCGAGAGGAATTCCATCCACCCATACCCCGCCGGCGGCAGGCATCACAAATCCAGCCACCAGGATTCGGCTGGTTTCCCCGATTGGGTTGCTGATTTCAATCGACACGAACTGCCGGGGAATGAACTGGGCTGTGCCGAGGTGGTCACAACGGGATGTGGCCAGCACAGTCCCGCTGTCCGAAGCATTCGGGCTGCCCATCTGAAGGGTTGTCAGATTCGGATTGCGGCCCTCCATGTAAAAGATATTTTTGAGGATGTTTTCAGGATTGATATACACCGGCTGGGGATAGTTCCCCACCATATTCCAGCCATCCGGATAGGTTCCGGAAAGCGGCCCAGGCTCGGCCACCTGCTGGTGCAGAGCGCTGACCGTGATGCCATCGGCTATCTGCTTCCAGGGATAACTGGAGTCATGTTCCGCCAGCATGTTGAGGGCATGGGCATAGACCAGCCCATTCCACTGAACCGCTCTTCCGAACCAGGAACCCGTGTAAAAAGTCGCGCCGAAAACCGGCACACTGCCATATCGCATGGTGACCCACTCCGGGGGATTCCAGAACCAGACAAAAGGAAGCCCGGCCCGTGCCCAGTAGATGGCCGCATAAAGATAATCGAGGCGTTGGAATGCCTCGTATCCCGCCACATAGGCCTCAACCGCTTGAGCGGCCGCCAGGATATCAGGCGTGTGCTGAGGAATCTCCCAGGTCTGCGCGGCGCGTGGGACTGAAAAGGTTTTCATGTGATCCAGAGATTTTTTCCCATTGGTCAGAAAGTCCGAACGTTTCAACTGCCGTCCAAGCGAGACCAGGCTGTAAGCACGGCGGGCTGTCCAGCCCAGTTCCCTCCCATTCGGGTCGACCAGGCTGGCATCTCCGAATGGGGGATAGGATCCATCGGATCGCATCTGCAGGGAGAGTCCAACTCCATAACTCACCATGCTGTCGATCGACCCATGCCAGTCCCCAAACACGAAGGGAGCCTGCCATCCGAAAATGTGCATATTGGTCTGGCTGGACAAAATGCCCGGCGAGTTGTTGGCGCGATAGTAAGTGACTGCATCCAGGGCGCGATCCCTGGCTGCGGTACTCCCGGTTTCGAGGTAATCCAGCCACAGCAGGTAAGCAAGCCCGGGTGTGGGGCTGCAGGCAAATCCGGTCGCATGCTGCCAGCATCTGGTTTCACTTCCCCAGAGTGTGGTCAGCAGAGCCTGGCGGGATATTTCAATACTCTTTTCGAGGCTCTGGTTTATCGGGTAAGCAGCGGGCTGATGGCCATGCAGATCGAGCCAGTGATCCACCAGGCTGATGGTGTCTTTTGGAGCGGCATCCAGGATGATCCTGGCCTCGAGGTCCATCCAGCTGTTTTTCAGAAGGTCATAAGGGAGGCTGGCGGTCAGCTGATTGGGGAGAACATGGTCCGGAATCGAGGGAAGAAACAGGCTCAGATAATGATTGTTCTGGTTTTCCAGAAAATTCGGCGAAGCAAAAGCGGCGGCCGGCATGATCTTTCCAGGCGCCCACTCCTGGGTGGCCTCCCATGCCAGTCCGCACAATAACCCGTCATTGGAAAACACCCCCATGGAGGGAACTGTGATCCAGTGTGGATCCGGGGCAAATCGGATGTTGCCAGGGGCCGCGATATCCAGTGTCGAAGAAGAGACTTCCCCGCTGACCAGCCACTCGACACCCGGAAAGAGCGCCTGTTTCTGCTGGCTCCCGAAAGATCCCTCCCCCACTTTGAAGGTCAAAGGAGCAAATCGGCAAATCTGGAAGTCCTGCTGGTTTCCAGCCCCCAGACGGGCTGTGCAGTCGATTGTGCGCCCCTCTCTGGTTATCGAAAAATCCAACTGACAGGAGAGACCGGCATCTGAAAATCCGGAAACCTGCGGAGAGAGGCGGATTGATGAAAGATCCGGTTGATCCATCAGAATGCTCGCACTTCCGGGAAGCACATCCGCCAATACCGGATTGGACTGGCCCATCTGTTTGAGTGTAAGTGGTTCAAGGGTTGCCAGGACACCCGCCAGTTTCCATGGGGATTCCAGTGTGGTTCTGGCATACAGCATGACCGGTGAGTGTCCACCCGGATTGGCCAGCGCCACGAGCCGTGCAAAGGCGGACTGAAGGACCAGGTTGCCACCCGCATCAAAGAAAGCGGTGGCATGGGAAGTCGATGGAATGCTTTCCACCGCGGGAGCCGGATTGGAAATGAAAATGCGTTGTGACATCCGGTTATGCGCCGGATTGCCGATGAGATCGATGGTCAGTGTGGCTGTGTGAATGCCGGCGCTGGTGCCAGCCGATACATTCCAGGTTGCGGCTGCCTCGCCTCCTTCATTCGGGATGTTTTCGAGGGAAGCGGGTCGCAAGGCTCCCGAAAGGGCCATTCCTGGGGACAGTTCGATCGAGAGAGTGGCCATGGGTATGGTTGCAGTCCCCATGTTTTTTACCCGGGCATGAATGGCAAAGGAGGAGTTTTTCGGAATCAGGGTCCGGTCGGGTCCAAAGGATTCGATCGCCAGGTGATTCCGGGAAGGAAGCAGCCAGATCGAATCGAACCGCACCTGGCTGCCGATCGAGCTGCTGTCGGTCGGATCGATACGCATCCGGGTGACAGTTCCTTTCCAGGATGGATGCCCTTCGAGCACCACCTCATAAGGGTGCAAACTCCCATCCGCGGTCATCGGAAAGGTTTTCGATTTGGTTTCATTCCAGACAGGATCATCCGAGGTGATCCAGAACACCTGGGCCAGATTTCCGGCATGGACACGCATGTTGACAGCGATTGACCCGACCGAGAGTGCATTCAACGAAATTTGAGGCGAATGCATATAGGGATCCACTCCGGTCAGGCTGGTCTGGAGCAGCCCTCCACCTGTGGAGAGAGGCGCCAGGCTGTGGATCGCGGTCCAGCCCTCCACATCCCCATTCACTCCAAAATCCCACATCAGAGCAGGTGGAGCTGATAGCGACACAAAATTATCGATCTGGATGGTCCCCCCATTCGGGCCTCCACTGGCGGGATCGAGGCGGTAACGGGTTATCGTGCCGGTCCACTTCGAGTTCACACTCATATCGATGGTGTAGGTGTGCCACTGCCCATCCGCTATCACTTCAAAGACGACACTCTTTTTCGCATCGATCGTGGGTTTGCTGCTGGTGGCAAAAAATATCTCACCGTTGCGATCGCCGGCAGTGGATTTCATGCGCAGGCTCAAATAACGGTAAGTGGAGGCGCTGAAAGAAACCACTGGGCTGGTCATGTAAGGGTCATTGTCTGTTATCTGGGTGGTCAGGACTCCCCCGCTGACAGAAAAAGGACTCAATGAGTGGGTGGGAGCCCAGCCTTGAGCATTTCCATTGGTGCTGAAATCAAAGCGTGAGGTTTCACTGGGGATAGCGCACTGGCCTCCAGCCGCGATCAGGCAGAGGGCCAAAAAAATCGATAATCTATGTGTGAACAAGGACAAAACAGCCCCTCCTTCTCCCGCTCCGGTGTTGTTGCCTTTTCAGACAGTGTATCAAAGACAGGTGGAATTTCTCAGGGAGGCTTCCGGCTCGATCTGGTCAGGCTGCGCGGTTCCCACCCAGCAGGAGTCCAGAGGCATGAGGCGATGGAAAAATCTTTCCAGGCCTGCCGGATCATCTGAGACAAAATAGCGGAACATCGGGTGGCTGCCAGACGGAGCTGTCAGCTGCTTTTCTTCCAGCAGGGCGGCAACATATTCAGCGGTGGATTCAGCACTATCGACCACACTGACTTCCGGCCCAACCACCTGCTGGATGGTGTCACGCAGCAAGGGGTAATGGGTGCATCCGAGGATGAGAGTGTCGATTCCCTGGTCAAGCAGAGGTTTCAGATAGTCCTGAGCGATCAGGCGCGCCGCCTGGTGGTTCTCCATGCGTTCTTCGGCCAGTGGAACAAACAAGGGGCAGGCAGTGCTGTAGACACAGACTCCGGGGAGTTTCTCCGCCAGCAACCTTTCATAAGCTGCGCTGTTAATGGTTGCCAGTGTGCCGATCACTCCGACACGACGATTGCGGGTTCGTGAAAGAGCGGCTCTGACACCCGGCTCGATCACTCCCAGGATCGGCCCATTGAACTCCCAGGCGACACATTCGAGAGCGGTGGCAGTGCAGGTGTTGCAGGCCACCACAATCATTTTGACCCCCTGGCGGTTCAGAAAGCGTGTGATTTCCCGGGTAAAACGGCGGATGGTTTCACTCGATTTCGGGCCATAGGGGACTCGTGCGGTGTCCCCGAAATACAGGATCGATTCATTCGGCAGCTGTTTTCGAAGGGCGCGCACCACTGTCAGCCCCCCCAGACCGGAGTCAAACACCCCGATCGGCAGGCCTGGCTTTGCATCTCTGTCTTCCTGTGGCTGGCTCATCCATCCTCTCCGATCCTGCAAATAAAAGCAAAGAAAGGGGCTGTTGTCATCCCGGAGCTGGTTTACACTCACGCTGTTACCCACCACCTGGCACATATTCTGTCAAAGGAGAATGCCCCTCTCATGAACTCGATTCGCCGATATGCGGTTTCGCTCATTTTCATGCTTCCTGCTGCTTTCTTCTCTCCGTGGGCCTGGTCCGAGCGTGAATGCCCAATCCTTCCCAGTGAAGCTGAGGTGATCATCGATCCGACCTCTGAGGCGAAGGTGATCTTTGTCACAAACCACCTGAGCGAGGAGAGCAACCTGTACTTCCATCAGGGGTCCTGGCTGGCGGATGGTTCGCTGCTGGTGTTCTGGAGTGAGCGCAGCGGAAAGAGAAAACTGTATGGCTTCCTGGAATCGACTGGCGAGCTGGTCCAGCTCCAGGAAGACAATACCTCGATTCTCTATGATCCCTCCTGCAGCCGTTTCAAGAACAGCATCTACCTGGTCATGCCGGATGGATTCCATGAGTGGAAAGTCACTGTTTCTCCCGCATCCGGGGAAGCAGCCTCGCAGGTGGCCATCGAGGACCGCCTGTTTGCACCGCTTCCCGAAGATTTGGAAGGCATTGCCGGAATCACTGAAAACAGTGATGGGAATGCCATTGTGGCGGGATTCAACAGCAAAGGCCCGGCAGCCTCGCGGATCATTCTGGTGGATACCCGCAGCGGTGAGATCCGCGAAGTCGCCGCACTGGATGCGGAGATATCCCATATCCAGGCCAGCTGGGCCACCCCGGACCTGATCATGTTTGTAAAGGGAAGGCGTGGGAGCGACCGGACTGTGCCGGACGATCCATCCAGGGAGGTCCTGGCGCGCATGTGGCTGGCGGATCTGTCGGATAAAGAGCCTTGGCCCCTGTACCCGCAGGAGCAGGGAGAACTGGTCACCCATGAATGCTGGTGGGTGAAAGATCAGATCACCTTCTGTTCAGGGCAAAAAGCCCGGGGCTATGCCGAAGAGGCGCATGTCAAAGTCCTCGATCTCTCCACCGGGATCACACGCATCATCGGCGCAGGCGCCTGGTGGCCGAGTGGGGCTCCGGAAGAGGTTTCAAAATACAACTGGTGGCATGCCTCGGGGTCCCCCGATGGCAGGTGGGTTGCTGCAGACAACTGGCATGGCTGCATCGGCATCTTCAGTGCCCTGACCTCCCGGACACGCCTGCTGGTACAGAACCACCGGACCTATGGAAAAGGCCTTCACCCGCATGTCGGCTGGGATCCCTCCAGCACAAAAGTGGTTTTTACCTCAAACCTGCGTGGGAATGCGGATGTATGTATCGGCATCCTGCCGGAAAAATGGCTGGCTCAGGCCTGGTAAGCCCTTGAAACAATCGGGAAGTTCCTGATCTCGTGTGCTCTCTCCTTGAAGAAACAGGGGGTCGTGCCAAAGGCGAGACCGGCACGACCCCCGGAGAGAGATGCGTGCACAGTCTTGAGGTGCAGTCCCCATGCCAACCTCGAAAATATCAGGATTCAGATGAATTGTGGGATTTACCAATATTGTGGATCCGCATAAAACCAGACATGACTAAATGTATGTCGATTATGACATACACTAAACCAGATCATAATTGCCATCATGCCCCCCCGGTTGAATGGAGGAGATACGGGCTGAGCTCACTTTCCGGGATTTACCAGATTCCAATCAGGGCTTCAGGGTGCCGGAGCCTTTCCGGCATCACAGGAGGGTACGAAATCAGCTGGTTTGGTTTTCCATCCGGCGGTTTGACCAGGTCAAAACGGTCATAAAGATCGCCTGCGGCAGTAAAAGCCTGGTATGAAAGGGTATTTCCATCGATCCGGATGATCTGAAACAGCTGGGTGTCTTCCGCGGCGCGAACCATCCAATCCATCCGATGGAGATCATACATTTTAGGCCCACTGATCGAGGTCACATAAACAGTTCCTGATGTCGCGCACTGGACTGTGGTCCCGCCAGCCACATTCTGGCAGATCTGCTGGCCGCTGCGTGAATAACAATGCTCATGCCCCTGCAGGACCAGATCGACCTTGTAGTTGTCGAGCACTGGCAGCCACCTCTCGCGCAGGGCTGGATAATCCCGATTGGATGAAGAGGGAAAGATCGGGTGATGGAAGGTAACCAGGGTCCATCTGGCGGGATTATCCGCCAGGACTGTGCTGAGCCATTCAGCCTGCCGCCTGAGCAGCCGGTTCGAATCCAGTGAGATGATTCGGACTCCCTGATAATCGAAATAGTATGCTGTTTCCTCAAGGTCGGGAGGCCCATTGAGGGGAAGGGTGAACTGGGCGCGCCAATGGGGGGTGAGCAGGCTGGCTTCGGAACCTTCGTTCCGATAATACTCATGATTCCCGGGGGTCACCACACTGGGGAAAGAACCATTCAACCAGGCCCCGGCGGAGAACCACTGGCCCCATTCCACATCCCGCCACCAGTTGTTGACCAGGTCGCCGGCATGGAGCAGAAAACGGGCCTCCGGAGCTTTTGAAAAGGCCAGGCGGATCACCCGGGACCACAGGCTCCGGATATCGTTCTGGGAATCTCCCAGGTAGATGAATGAAAATGGGGCGGATTGATCGGAAGCTGTTGTGAACTGAAACCATTCCGACCAGTTCAGGCCATCCCCGACCCGGTACACATAACCTGTTTCAGGCAGGAGGTCTGTGAAGATAACGCTATGATAAATAGCCGCTCCGGTTTCGGTCGAGAGGCTGGTGGTGGCGGAGGGAATTTGCAGGGCTTTCGAAACAAATCCCGGGCCATGTTCCGCACGTGCGATCTGGGCATACCCCTGGGGGGCGGAGGTGTCGCTTCGCCAGGTGACAGCCATCATCCGGGAAGGATCTCCGACCGGGGTCAGGATAATGCGATCCGGAACCGGTGATGGTTTGTAGATAATTTCATCGGGAACTTTGACCGGCTCTGACCGGCAGGGCATGGCCGTGAAGACCCCAGCCAGGAACAGGGCCATAAACACCTGCTGGATAATCACCAGAACACGAAGGCCTGCGCCCCGTGTCCGTTCACTGTGGAAGGAAGGGTTTGTGTGGAGGCTGCCTGTATCCCGATCAGTTTCCATGATGCCAGTTGGTCATGAGAAGCAGCAGGTCACTGTCATCGACCATACCATCATTGTTGATATCGCAACGCGGATCAAGCCGGGGGTTGTCATGCCCCTGAAAGAGGCCTGAAGCCCTCTGCCAGGCTGTTTTTCCAGCCAGAGTGCCGGTCGAGATGCCGTAACGGTTGGCATCCATAAAATGGATGCCGCCATACAGCCGCGAGATGCCCGCCTCTTCCGCAGCGGCGGTAAAGGTCGGCCAGAAGAGCACGATCGGAGGATCGAAGTGCCCCTGTTCGAAAGCAAGGTCAGCAATCTCGACAGAGCCGCCGAAGAAATCACTCCCGGTATAGGTGCGCATGATCTCAGCCCAGGCGGAGCTGAAAGTGCTGTGCCCGGAGGTGTATTCCGGGAAGGGCGGGGTCGGGTCACTGAATTTCTGATAGGGGTGCCATTCAGAAGCCAGGATCTGTTTGGTTCCCTGGTCCGGCCCGCCCCATGCAAGAATAGGAACATCACCGAGATTGCGGATGGCTGTGATGGGACGGATATAGTCATAATGGAATTTCGCTTTCCAGCAGGTAATGCCGGCATCGAACATGGCATTATGAATGGCGAAGAACAGGCGGACATCATCATCGAGGCCATACCCTTTGATCTGCGAAACATAGGCGGTCAGGCCAGCCAGGAGCATCGGCGGGGTGCCTCGAGCCGGCCGCCAGTATTCAGCGATTGCTTTTTGAACTGGCGTCAATCCGGCGCTGAGGGTAATCAGCTGCTGGATCTGGTCATTCCAATGCTGGCTGCCGGGCTGGGCGGGTGGCGGCGGCAGGAACTGGCCCGGACCAGTGAGAGCGAAAGGGGTGACCAACCCCCAGTGAGGAGTCAGGGCGGTCTGGGTGACACCATTGACAACCAGGGGCTGCCAGGCATCCGGCTCAGTCGCGGGCCGTGGGGCATATCCAGTTGTATCGGCATAACCATGGGTCTGGTTGGAATTGTCATTGACCCGGAATTCCATGACAGCCTGAGCTGCCGCACGGCCGATCAGAGCTGCCTGGCTGGTGGCTGAAGGGAGGTACCCCTTCGAAGCCATAAAGTTGTTTCTCTCCTCTGGAAGCAGAGGCGCGAAGGTATTCAGAACAGAATAAATGGCATGGCTGATCGCTTCATTCCGCTCAGCCACTGTTCCACCGGTCACATCAAGGGTATTGCCGCTGTAAGCCCCCAATGCCACTGGATCATAGGCGGCCCAGGCATCATAAGCCGCACTGAAAACCGAAGACAGAACATGAGTCGAAGGGGTTGGGGCCGGTTTATTGGCGATGACTGTATCAATGATGACAGGATTCCATTCGGTGATGATAGAGATGGCACTGGCAGCCGAGATAAAGGATCCAAATTGAAGCAGCAGAAAGATGGACAGCCATGGGCGGAAATTTTTAATCATGGCAGACCTCCTCGAGGAGTTTTTCCTGATAAAAGCAGAATTGTCGATGCAGGGGAGGGTAAGATTAGAAACCCTCGGAATGGATGTCAACTTTTAATTGCATCACCTTCGGGCGGCTGGCGTTTCTTTGTGATTGTTATCTGGTTCCCTTTTTTGTTGTAAGAAACCTCATCCATGAAACACGAGATCAGAAGAATTCCGCGCCCATGCAGCCGCGAGAGATCGGTTGGCTCGACTTTGCTGGTTCTGAGGTCGGGGGGATCGAAACCTGGGCCGGGGTCGGTGATCCGGTAGGTGACCTGCTGCGGGGAAAGATCCATTTCAATGGTGATGGGACGAGAGGTGTATTCCGGATTCGCAAGGCGCTCATTCACGAGACGGTTGAATATGTCGCTACCAGTGTCGGTTTCCCGCAGGCCTGAAGGAACTTCCAGGCAGCCATAAAAAATGGCATTGGTCAGTGCTTCATCGAGCGAGACTGTCACGAAGTAGCGTGCCGATTCATCGCAGATGCCGACCCCGACCAGCTTGTCGGTGAGGTAGTGGATGACCCCGGATTTGGTTTCGAGAAAAGGGGGAATATGGAACACCAGATTTTCGCTGACCAGGCAGGGCAGAACCCTTTGCGGGATTTCCCGGGCGCGTTTTCGTTTGAGAGATTTGTCGACCACATCCAGAATCTCGACCAGGCGGAAAGGCTTGGTGATGAAGTTCGCGGCACCCAGCCGCAATGCCTCGATTGCCGTCTCGAGGCGGGCATAACCGGTGATGACCACAACCGGGATGTCTGGAAACTCATGGCGGGTAATATCCAGCAACCGTGCCCCATCCATCTCCGGCATTCGCAAATCGGTGATGACCAGATCGAAAGAGCTTGAGCGGAGTTTCTGGAGCGCCATGCGGCCATCGGAAGCGGTATCGACATCATAAGATCCGGCTTCATGGAGGGTGTCATGCAGCATTTCACGGATAGATTCCTCATCATCCACGACCAGCAGGCGTGGTGTCCGGACTGGTGTGGGAGAGACCGGTTCCGGCAGAGGGAAAGGGTGCAGGTCTGGCTGGCCGGTCACATCCATTTCCCCAGGATGCCGCCGATGCTGAAATGCATTTCAGCGGAAAGCAGTCGGAATCCCTGTTTCTGATAAAAGTTGATTGCCTGAAAATTGTCCAGCATGGTTTTTAGCTCAACGTAGCGATACCCGCGTTCCTCCAGCAGATCAAGTGAAGCGGCCAGCAGTGAGGATCCGACTCCCTGCCCGTGGAGATCTGTCCGAACCACAATAAAGTCGACAATTCCGACAGTCTGTCCGAGTTTCTCCTCCTGCCGTGCCGGGCAGAGGAGCAGCGAAAATCCGAGGATCTCGTTATTTTCGCCGCAGGCTGCCAGGAGGGGCCGATGGGGCTGACCATAGCACTTTTCAAGATAGGATGGGAAAATATTCTTTTTCAGTTCCTCCGGCAGGTTGGGATCCCGGAAGAAATGGCTGTGAGTGTGATTCCTGCCTGCGAGGAGTTTGAGAGCGGGCAGATCCTCCGGGTGGGCGAAGCGGATCTGAAGAGCGGGATTGGCAGCGGGGCGGTTCTGGTCGCTGATTTTCCGGGACAGGCGGACCCCTGTGCCACAGAACGCTCCCCCCATCTGAATGAGGCAGCTGGCCAAATCCCCTTCCTGTTCCTCACATTTGCCCCACACAATGCGTGCGCCCCTGGCTTCGAGAATATCCCCGATGTGGCTGAACAACTCCAACTTTTCTTCGGTGCGCAGCCGGTAAGTGACTACCGGCTCGATCGAGTAAATGGGAACATCGAAAAAGCTGGAATGTGTTTCACAGAAATGGCAGCCGATAATGCCGAATCGTTCCCCCCGTTCAAACAGCCAGATCGGTGAATCCGGGTCTTCACTTTGAGAAAGGATGCTTTCCGTATGGAATTGAACCAGCTTATGTGGATCGAGTTCCTGCAGCTGAATCTGGATCTGTTTGTAAGGGTTGTTCCTGAGAAGGGCTTCCAGGACCGGACGGTCATCTGGCTGGAGGGGTCGATGGGTCATTTTGATTCGGTTTGTAAAGCAAGCCGATAAGCTTCTTCGAGTTTTTCAGCACTTTGCTGCCAGTTGATGCAGGTTTCGGCGCGCTGTCGTGCCTTGATTCCGAGTTCTTCCCGTAAAGAGGGATTTTCCAGAAGGCTTTGGATCCCGCCTGCCAGCGCCTGGGAGTCGCCGGGACGGATCAGAACTGCGGCTCCCTGAGTCATCCAGGGGACCTCGCCGACATCCGAAGCGACGATCGCCTTCCCCGCAGCCATATATTCGGCAACTTTGAGCGGGCTTTTGCATCGGACAAAACCTTCATCCGAGAAACAGGCCACTGCAATATCGGCAGCAGCCAGAACATCAGGAATTCTGTCCGAGGGAAGATAATCCGTAAAGACAACACGGTGAGAAAGATTCAGCTGATACGCCTGATCTTTCAGCCGGGGAAGCATGGGGCCGCCACCGACCACCATCCAGACCGCCTCGGGGAACTTCTCCGAAAGAATTCCACAGGCTTCCACAAACAAACCGGCATAGGCCGCCCCTTCCAGCTGTCCGATATACACCACCAGGGGGCGTTCACCGACCAGGAAGGGCGCCTCCTGCCGAAAATTCTCCCGTGGATGCTGTGGGTTGAATGTTTCCAGATCGGCGCCCACCGGCACTTTCCGGATCCGCTCCACCGGAAATCCATATTTCAGACAGAGCTCGAGCAAGCCATCGCTCGACACTGAGATGGTGTCGGCATAATGCGGGATTCTTTTTTCAAGAAACTTCGCCTGGGAGAGAAACCCCGGAGGTAATCCGTGGATCTCGCGCAGAATCAGGGTTTCATTGTCATCCCAGTCATAGTGCAGGGGTTTCCCCCAGCGCCAGGAAGCCCAGAGAGCGGGGATAAAAGTCGAGGCGAAACATTTCTGGAAATGAATGATGTCCACATCCCTGGCCAGACCGATGACATCCAGAATATTGCGGTGGGTCTGGTTATCCCTGGCGCGCAGAGGGACATATTGCACTGGCCCGGAAGGGATTTCCCTCAGGCGGGCAAAATCCGGTTCAGAAGCACGCTTATGCTCGATGAATCCGACTGTGACCGAGTGGCTTTTCCGTGCGAGTTCCTCGGCGAGTTTGATGATTCGAATGGTCCA
>LMZT01000004.1 GCA_001567115.1 Candidatus Hinthialibacteria bacterium OLB16
CGGGTTGTGGAGCGGGAGCCGGAAAAGGAGGATCTTCATCCACAGGGATGGGCTGCTTTCTGGGGGGGCTGGCCAAGCATCTGTTCAAGCTGCTCCTGCAAGTCCTTCCAGGTGGGAGCCGAGGGGCTGGCCGGCTGTTCCACAGGGCGTGGAGCTTGAGGAGGAGACGGGCCTCGGGTTTCATCTGAGTGGGCCTCCTCCTCTTTCATCTGTTGCCAGGCTTCATCGAATTCTTCCTGGGAGCGCTTTTTCA
The DNA here is from genome assembly GCA_001567115.1 of Candidatus Hinthialibacteria bacterium OLB16. Lineage (GTDB taxonomy): Bacteria > Hinthialibacterota > Hinthialibacteria > OLB16 > OLB16 > OLB16. Next base: position 254 of record LMZT01000004.1, read on the forward strand.
TCTGGGACACATTCTGAGCGATCCAGATGACGAAGGTGACAATGACAACAATCAGCGAGAAGAGTTCCTGCATGGGAGTGTTATCCTCAGGAAATCTTTGGTGTCGAGCCGTGGGGCGGATTCGGCTCGCTGGAGTCGGAGATCGATTTCCTCATGTCGGTATCGGCCTGGATGTTTTTGATGTGGTAATAATCCATGACTCCGAGGTTGCCCGAGCGGAAGGCTTCCGCCATGGCAAGCGGGATCTGGGCTTCGGCTTCGACCACCTTGGCGCGCATTTCCTGTGTGAGGGCCTTCATTTCCTGCTCGCGTGCAACGGCTGTGGCGCGTCGCCCTTCGGCTTCTGCCTGGCGGAGTTTCTTGTCTGCCTCCGCCCTTTCGGTTTCCAGCAGCGCGCCGACATTGGCCACATTCCCCATTCCGGCCACACTGACATCGGCAATGTCGATCGACACGATTTCGAAGGCGGTCTGCGAATCCAAGCCGCTTTCGAGCACCTTGCGCGAAATCCGATCCGGATTTTCGAGGACATCTTTATAGGTGTCCGAGGATCCGATGGCGCTGACAATGCCCTGCCCGACACGTGCGATGATGGTCTCCTCGGTCGCGCCACCCACCAGGCGGTCGAGGTTGGCACGGACTGTCACCCGGGCTTTGACCAGCAGACGGATGCCATCCCTGGCGACAGCATCCAGCATGGCCGATCCACTGGTCTGCTGGGGGCAGTCGATGACACGCGGATTGACAGAGGTGTGCACCGCCTCAAGGACATTTCTTCCCGCGAGGTCAATGGCGGCGGCACGCTGGAAATCAAGCGGAATGTTGGCTTTGTCGGCTGAAACCAGTGCGGTAATCACTGCATTGACATTTCCACCGGCCAGATAATGGGCTTCAAGCTGGTCGGAAGACACCTTCAAGCCGGCTTTGTGGGCATTGATCATCGGATTGACGATCGCAGCCGGTGTGACCCGCCGGATGCGCATTCCAATCAGGTTGAAGATGCCGATATGCACTCCGGCAAAGGTTGCCGCAAGCCACAGACGGATCGGGACCATGTAAAAGAAAAAGGTTAACAGAACTGCGGCCAGTACCAGAATAACTCCGAAACTTTCCTGCATGTCAGACACTCCTTGGCATGACGATATTTTTTCCGGATGGATTCCGGCTGCTTATTGGTTCTGTGGTTCACCCCCACCCCATGAGGGGTTCAGGGGTCCACGGATGGCCCGAATTTCATGCGGTGCTGCGAACCACCACCCGATTCGAATCCACACTGGCCACAATAATCGAGGAGCCTTTATCGACAAACATCCCTTCTGTGACCACATCGACTCGTTTCTGATCGATCAGCGCCACCCCGGCAGGCCGCAGGTCAGTGGCAGCGACTCCTGTCTTTCCGACCAGGTCCTCCAGTCCCTTGGGCTGGGAAACATACCCATTATCCCGTGTGATCTCTGCCTGAAGGTTTATCTTCCTTCCGATCCAGGATGTGGGAAAAATGTTTATCCAGAATGCAAACAGGATTACAGCAGCCACGAGGCATCCAAAGCCCAGCGGCAGCGCAACCGAACCACCATAGGTCAGAGCTGCACCGATTATGCCACTGAGGATCATGGCTGTTCCGATCAGCCCGAAAATTCCGCCAGGCAAAAAGATTTCGATGATTGCCAGAAGAAATCCGATGCCGATCAAACCTCCAATGGCGATAGCGCTCATGAGCCGTCCTGTTCGGGGACAACGATCACACGCATTCCCTCGACCTTGATCACCTTGATCTTTGCTCCAGCCTCGATGAATTCACCTTCCGTGACGACATCGATACGCTGGTTGGCGATCAGAGCGATTCCTCCCGGGCGAAGTGGAGAGCTTGTTCTGCCGGTCATTCCAATCAGCTGATTCTGGGTCCTGGTATCGTGAGAGGTGTATCCCAGGCCGGCATCGAGGCTGGTGGCGAGTGACATGCCCACACGTTCCATGGCATGGGATTGAGGGAGGTATTTCAAGACAAAAAAGATGAGGAAAATGGCCCCGATGAAGGAGATCATCGTCTGGACCAATGGGAAAGCCAGGTGAACCTCGGGAATGAAAAGGGGATTGTTGATGGGGACGCGAAGCAGGGTGACAAGCACTCCCATGAGCATGAGAATGATCCCGCCCGCACCGAAAATTCCGAATCCCGGGATGATGAAGATCTCAATCCCCAGCAGCACGATCCCCAGGAGAAAAATCAATGCTCCTTCGTAGCCGGCCAGATGAGCGATGGCATGCCCCCAGAACACCAGTGCCAGCAGAACCAATCCCACCCCGCCAAAAATGCCGAATCCGGGGGTTTTGTATTCGATGAAGAGTGCGGCAAGCCCCAGCAGGGTCAAGATGCTGGCAATGGCCGGGCTGACAATGAATGCCGCCAGCGATTCGGCCCAGTTCTTTTTGAATTCCCGTATCTCGGCATTCTTCAGATGGAGGTTTTCGAGAATCTCTTCACGATTTTCCGCCAGGGCGGATGCCATCCCGATGCGGACCGCCTGGTCTCCATTCAGTGTCAGCAGCTTGCCGGTCGAGTTTTTGATGGTCCCATCGGCGCTCTTATAAATGTGATCTGTATCGATCATGGCAAGCACCGCATCCACCGGATAGCCATTTTCCTCGGCGGCGCGGCGCCCATATTCGCGGACTACAGTCAGCACTTTTTCAGGAGCCTCTTTGAATTCCCCCGGTCCCAGGAAGATCGGCTGGCAATCACCGATCAAAGCCAGCTTCCGCATGAAAATTTTTTGAGTCGAGATGGCAATCAGCATCCCCGCCGACAGCCCCTCGTTTTTGATCCAGGTGGCGGTTGGGACCTCAGATTCCAGCAGGGTTCTCGAGATCTCCTCGGCAATGGCCAATTCACCACCGGGAGTATCCATCTCGAGCAGAAACAGATCCGCATTGGCTTCCCGTGCTTCCTGAAGCCCGCGCTTGAACAGAGTCATGAGGATGTCCTGGACTTCATTCTCGACTGGCAGAATGTAGACCAGAGAGGATTTCCCGGGTGAATCGTGGCTGGCCGGAGCAGCCTCTTCAGCCGGTGCTGGCTGCGTGGATTTTTCCAGGGTTGCAGTCGCTTTCTGGACCATGGAATCGATCTGGTTCTGGACTTTACGGCTGGCTTTTTCCCATTCATCGAGAACTGTTTGCAGTTCTTCCGGCAGTGGAAGGCCGGGGGACAGTGGCGGGTTCTGTGAGTAAACAGAATTCGGACTTGAAAGGAAAAGAAGCAGGGTGAACCACAGGTAAAAACTTCGAAAGATTCCCATCATGGCACCATGAAATCCTATCAGGAGTATACCTTAACCGGAGGGATCGTGGACAGCCCATATCAATCTTTTCTTTGAGAAATTCGATAGTTTTTTGGGTAGCACACAAAGGGCAGCCAGAATGGACCCGCATGAGAAATCTTTCCGGCAAGTGGGAAGAAAAAAAAGGGGCATGGATTTCCCATGCCCCCGTTTTGAGATTTGGCCAGGGCGAGCTTATTTTTCGTTGATGGTTTTTCCAGGCCAGTCATCCGTGCGGAAGGGGCAGGCCGGCAACCCGGCGCCGTTGTAAAGATTACAGACGGGATTGTCATCCCAGGCGTAACGGACCGCGGCCGGCTTGGCGACACCTTCTGCCGAGACCACCACGGAATCTCCCTCGATCACCGCATTGGCCCAGACAAATTTATGGTCCTCACCAGCGATGGCGAAGCCCTTGAGATCTCCATCCTTTGCAGAAAGGCCATTGTCAGCATGTTTGAACTTGATGCGGATTTTGCCTTCCTCGATCTGCATGGATTCATACATGGGGCCACTGGCGGCCACCTCACGCCCGTAGACGATTTTTTCCGCCTGCAGGCCAAGGCGTTTGCCGACATCCTGCTTGTTGCGCGGGTGGATATCCCCGGCTTCACCGATATCGATGATGACCGCCATGCCGGTGTTTGGAAGAGACAGGGTCATGGTCTGGGCTTCGCGCAGTTCCGCCCAGGCACTTTCACGCGGCTCAGGAAAAGTGGGGGTAAAGTTGGCCAGCTGGACAAACAGGAAGGGGAAATCCCCCTGTCCCCAGGCTTTCCGCCAGCTGTTGATCATGGCCGGGAAAAGCTTGCGGTATTGATAGGCACGCCCGGCATTGCTTTCTCCCTGATACCAGATAGCGCCACGCATGGCGTAGGGCAGCAGCGGGGAAATCATGGCATTGTAGAGACCGGTTGGACGATGAGGCTGCGGCGGGGATCCTCTGGCATCTTGGGGGGATCCCCAACCGGGCGTCCTTCATTTTCAGCCTTTATAGACTCGTTTTTCCAGACTTTGAATGACTTTTCAAATTCATCGAGATTCGCTTGAACCTTGCCAAGGTTCTCATTCCAGCGCCTGAGCAACGGCTCGAAATCCGGATCGCTCTGGAGGAATGAGGCTTCTGTCCAGGCTTCGGCTGGTGTTCCGCCCCAGTAAGTCATGATCAACCCGACAGGGACATTCAAGGTTTCGCGCAGGTGTTTGGCAAAGAAATAGGCGACTGCCGAAAAATCGCCGGCAACTTCGGGGGTGCAGATGGCCCAGGAACCAGACAGCTCACTGGTGGGTTTGGAGGAGATGGCTTTTTTGATCACAATCCCCCGCAGGCTTTATCATTGGCCGCGGCGATTTCGGCTTCAGCATTGTTGGCCAGTTTGAGGGGCCATTCCATGTTGGATTGCCCCGAACAGACCCACACTTCACCCACCATCACCCGGGTGAAAGAAAGGATATTATTGCCACGGATGATCAGGGTGTAGTTTCCACCGGCCTCTCGTGGCTTGAGGTGAACCAGCCAACTGCCATTTTTATCAGCTTTTGTGGTAACAGTTTCTGTTTCAAGAGCCACAGCCACCTCTTCTCCCGGAGTGGCTGTCCCCCAGACAGGGATCTCAATTTGGCGCTGAAGGACCATGTTATCGCTGAAAATTGGAGGAACTTTGACATCCGCGAATGCGGGAAACCCAACCAGGCCCGCAAGGACTGCCGAGGCAACAAAAACAGAGGTTATTCGTCTCATAACAGACTCCTTCTCAAATCTGAATTGCAGAACACAACGGTAACTTTACTCCAATTAAC
>LMZT01000005.1 GCA_001567115.1 Candidatus Hinthialibacteria bacterium OLB16
TCTAAATGGGCCGGTTTCATAATTAGAGGAAGGGGGCCAGAACTCATGCTTAAGGTGCCTGCAGTCACTTACAAGAGAGGGTTTACACTCATCGAGCTTCTGATTGTCATTGCCATCATCCTGATTCTGATTTCCATCGCTCTTCCGAACTTCCTCGAAGCACAGATGCGCGCCAAAGTCGCGCGGGTGCGCAGTGAGTTTCGCTCCATTGAGGCGGCCCTGATGTCCTATCGGATTCAAAACCCGCGCTTCCCGTTTGCAGAGCCACGCGGCTCAGCACCTTATTTGCGCAAAACCGGTTATACGCATGGGGTGACCATCGACCTGCTCAAAGAGTTGACAACTCCGACCAAGTTCATCGAAAGAGTGAATTTTACAGATCCCTTCATCGCCTCGAGCATCCGGGATCCATACGGCAACATCATCTCGCACTATTTCTATCTCAACTATGAGACCTTCGCGTACTGGCGCAGCCCGCCATTGGATAAACAGAAGGATTATTTCGAAGGCTGGGCATTGTGTTCGTTCGGTCCGGATTTGCGGGACAGTGGGTGTTCCTGGCTGCCGTGGATCGAGAAAAAAGAGCGCCGTATCGCGGCAGAAGGAATCTACAGCCCGACCAATGGCACCCGTTCGCTTGGTGATCTTGCAGGTTATGGTGGATTCATCCCGGCTGCTGTCGGCATGATGGCGAAATAAGCGGCAGGGCCAGCCAGCCTCTCACGAGACGATTTTAGAATCAGCCACTCGATCCTTTTCCGGAAAGAAACAATTCGGCCATGATCACCTATCGCAGTGAGAAAGAAATCGATCTCGAAGTCTTTGTCGATCTCTATCGTCGTTCCACCCTCGGAGAAAGGCGTCCGGTCGATGATCTCTCGACCATGGCGGCCATGCTCCGACATTCCGATGTCCTGATCACCGCCTGGGATGGCGATCTGCTGGTGGGGCTGGCGAGAAGCCTGACTGATTACGCCTATGTGGCATACCTGGCCGATCTGGCGGTGGATGCCGCCTACCAGCGCCGTGGAATCGGCCGGGAGCTGGTCCGGCTCACCCGGGCCGCGCTGGCTCCATCCTGCCATCCTCACCCTGCTGGCAGCCCCGAAAGCCAATGAGTATTACCCGAAAATCGGCTTCAGCCATCATCCCCGCGCTTGGATCATCTGGCCGGAAGTGAAATAATCCGCACTCCTTGGATGCCCTCGACCTGATTCACAAACCACCCTCGAAAGAGAAAGCAATCCCGAATAAATGCCAGTGAGTTCATCGCCTGGGCCTTGTTCATTCCATTGACAGCCCCTTGCGGTGTCCCCTAGAGTTAAGGGGAAACGCGTGGACAGGCACTGCAGCATCCATCCCTGATCCACCCTCCGATTCGATGAAGATTGCCCTGATCTCCCCATTCCCGGATGTCTATTCTTTCGGCATTCGGTCCCTGTCCGCGGCAGCACGCGCTACCTGCCACGAGACCCGCCTCCTGTTTGTCACCCAGGAATTTACCCAGCCTTACAGCCAGAAGATCATCGACCAGGTCGTGGACCACTGCCGTGGCTTCGATCTGGCCGGAATCTCCCTCATGTCCAACTTCTGGGATAATTCCTGCTCACTCACACAAGCCATACAGAAACGCCTGGATATTCCTGTGCTGTGGGGTGGAATTCATGCCACAGTCCGCCCTGAGGAATGTCTGAAAGTTGCGGATTTTGCCGCTGTGGGCGAGGCTGAAGAAAGCTTTGTCCAGCTGCTGCAGAACTGGGGCGCACCCAGTCCGCCTCCGGGGATTCGTGCACGCGGCATCGATGCCTTCCAGCGCGCCGCTCCCCCTGAATGCCTCGATACCCTGCCTCCGGCAGATTTCGACCTGGACCACCACTTTATCCTCCAGGATGAAAAGATCATTCCAATGACACCCCAGATCCTGCGTGAGAGAACCCGTGGGATTTATCTCACCATCCCTTCACGTGGCTGCCCTTTTGACTGCACCTACTGCTGCAATGTCTTCCTCAACAAGGAGTTTCCTGAAAACCGCAAGGTTCGCCATAAGAGCATGCCGATTCTGGTCGAGGAGCTCGAATCGGTCCTGTCGAAGCTGCCGGTATTCGACCGCATCAAATTCGATGACGATGCTTTCTTTTCTTTGCCTTATGAGGAGATCGCCGAATTCAGCCGGGAGTACAAAAAGCGAATCGGCCTTCCACTGATTGTGACCGGGGTAACCCCCTCAACTGTGCGCGAGGACAAGCTCGATGCCCTGGTGAATGCCGGACTGGTCGAAGTGCGCATGGGGATCGAAACCGCATCGGAGTCCATGCGCAAGGAATACAAGCGCCCCCAGACCGAACGCAAAGTGGCGCGCGCCGCCGAACTGTTCAGCCGTTACCAGGACCGCCTGACACCCCACTACGACATGATCATCGATAACCCCTGGGAGCCGGAGGAATCACTGGTCGAAACCCTGCGTTTCCTGGCCCGCCTGCCCCTTCCATTCGAGATCATCCTCTATTCACTGACCTATTATCCGGGCACCGATGTTTATGACCGTGCGGTCGCTGAAGGCCTGGTAAAAGATGACATCGAAGATGTCTACCGCAAGTACTACCACAGCTTCCAGCCGACATATCTGAATGATCTGTTCGAGGTTCTGACCCATTACACGCATTGGCGCGAGAGGATTCCGGTGAGGGCATTTGATTTTGCAGTTCACCCCTGGGTCAGGAAGAACCCCCTCTGCCGTTATATTCCCGCCCTGCTCAAGAACCGCCTGAAGCTGATTCTGAAGTGGCGCTACCGAAACCATCACAAACCTGCACCCGAACCAGCTCCCGAGGGAGAGCTGTCTCCAGCGGGGTGAACTGTTCGGGATGAGCGCTTTGACCTGGCCTGCTCGAACCCGGGGCATGGATCCAATAACAGGTTTTATCCTGTACCATTTTCATCATTCCAACGACTGAGGGAGACAGACATGCTCATGAAAATCCAGGCAATCATCCTGCTTGCGGCAGTCAGCTCCTGCCATGCGGGTGAGTTTAAAATCGAACGAATCTTCGGGCCTGAGATCCCGACGGGAAAATACAAACATCCGGCATCGGCGACCGAACTGGATAATGGCGATCTGTATCTCGCCTACTATGGGGGCGAGGGGGAATATGCGGGAGACACCGCCGATTATGGCTCACGGCTCAAAAAGGGGGAAACTCGCTGGTCCGACCCGGTGGTGATCGCGGATACCCCCTGGCTGTCTGAGGGGAATCCGGTGGTCTGGCAGGCTCCTGATGGGCTGGTCTGGCTGTATTACCTGAACCGTTTCGGCGATACCTGGTCCACCTCCCGCATCCGGGCCAAGATTTCACGGGATGGAGCTCACACCTGGTCCGATCCGATCCAGGTCACCTGGGATGAAGGCACCATGGTCCGCGGCCGCCCCATCGTTCTGCAGGATGGCGATTACCTGCTGCCGATTTATCATGAAACCGGGCATGACACCGAGGTGGTGGGGGCTGACAGCACTTCTTCTTTCCTGAGATACAATCCCAAAACCCATACATGGAAAGAAACCGGCCACATCCGTTCCAAAAAAGGGAATATCCAGCCTGCAGTGGCGCAGATCGATGACAAACACCTCATCGCCTATTGCCGCCGGGGTGGTGGTTATGAGCCAACCACAGATGGCTATATGGTTCGTGCCGAGTCCCATGATGGCGGGTGGACCTGGAGCGAGGGGAAGGATTCCCAGTTTCCCAATCCCAATGCCGCAGTCGATTTTATCAAGCTGCGGAATGGCCACCTGGTGCTGGCTTATAATGACAGCATGAATGATAGAAATCCGCTGACAGTTGCCATTTCAACCGACCAGGACCGGACCTGGCCATACAAAAAGAACATCCTCGATGTCCCCGGTGGTGATTTTGGTTATCCCACCCTCTTCCAGGGCAAAGATGGAAGAATCCACCTGTTCTTCACTTCGGATGAGAGAACTGTGATCAACCATGTGGCCTTCACTGAAGAAGACATCCTCCGTCAGGAGTGATGTTTCCACCCGCAGGGCAGATTCATATAGAGTCGCTTTTTATTCAGGCTTGGCTGCTCCAGGAGAGGCGGATGGCAGCCGTTCCGGTGGAAGCAGGGAGTAATCCTCCATCCGATTGGGTTTGCCCTCACCTTGCTTGACCAGATTGAAGGCATCATACAGATCCCCCAGGGCAGTGAATGCCTTGTAGGAGAGGGTATCTCCATCGACACGGATGACCTGGTAAAGCTGGGTGCCTTCGCCCGCACGCATCATCCAGTCACGGCGCTCCAATGGATACAGTTTCGGGCCGCTGACCGAGACCACATACACAGTTCCGGCCGGCGCACAGATCGCGGCTGTTCCTGATGGGATATTGTCATACACCAGCGGACCGCTGCGTGCATAAGAATGGTCATGGCCTTGAAGCACAAGGTCTACATGATATTTGTCAAAGACTGGCTGCCATTTGTTGCGCAGCTCCGGGTTGTCCCGTTTGCTGGCGGATGAAAAAAGCGGGTGATGAAAAGTGACAATCGTCCACCGGTTTGGATTGCTGGAAAGAATCTGGTCCAGCCAGACTGCCTGCTCCTCCTGTTTCTCGTTGGAGTTGAGCGCCACAAACCTGACACCCTGGTAATCGAAGAAATACGCGGTTTCGGCCAGCCCCTCGGGGCCATCCTCCGGGAGGGTGAAGTGCAGGCGCCAGAGAGGAGTCAGAGAGCTTTCACGGGTTCCTTCCTTTCTGGGATATTCATGATTTCCTACAGCCACCAGGCTCGGGATGGTTCCATTGATCCAGGCTCCGGCCGCAAACCATTCCCCCCATTCGACATCCCGCAGCGAACGATTGATCAGGTCGCCGGCATGGAGAAGAAAACGAACCCCTGAGGTTTCGACAATGGCCCCCCGGATCACACGGGACCAGAGAGATTTCAGCTCTGTCTGGGAATCTCCCATATAGATGAAGGAGAAAGGCTCTGGCCGCTTGGAGGCGGTTCGGAACTGGAACCACTCGCTCCAGTTCACTCCATCGCCGACACGATAAGCATAGGTCTGGCCCGGAGACAGACTGGCAAACCGGACACTGTGAAATGTGGCCGGGCCATTGTCTGTCTCGACAACCATTGTCGTGGAAGCGACCTGATGCGCTTTGTCGACAAAATCCCGGCTGACTTCCGCCAGCGCGATCTGAGCAAACCCTTGTGTGATGGATAAATCGGTCCGCCAGTTCAATCCCATCATCTCGGTGGGATCACCGCAGGGTGTCAGGATGATGCGGTCCGGCAATGGGGATGGCTTGAAGATCTGCTCATTGGGGATGGCTGCAGGCTCGGCCCATGCCAGCCAAGGGATAACCAGCAGAACTGTGACAAGCCAGCCGGTTCGGTAAACAGCATGGATCGATTTGGAGTATGCAGAGGTGAATGTTTCCATGATCGTGGTTCCTTTGTTGGTATGGCTAAATTCAGGACCGGCTTGCTGTCCGGTCGGTTACTGATCCTTGGAGATAACTGAGGCGATCGGTTTTCCGGCCTGCGGTGAGAATTGATTGAAATCTTTGCCGAGCAGGGTGGCGATTGTGGCAGCCACCTGGCTCAGAGTGACTGCCTCCACCTGGCTTCTTTCGCCCAGAGCAGGGGTATCCGGTCCCATCCAGGCCATCCAGATCTGTTCTGAAAATTTGATTTCCTCTCCATGGCTTTTCCAGTCTTCCGGGCCAACACCACGCCCATGGTCAGTCGAAAGGATGAGGGTGGTCTTGTCCTTGTACTGGGGAAGGGATTGAACAGTTTCCCACAGCTCCTGGACATACATGTCATAACGGCGGATACCATCGAGATATTCCTTGTAATTCCCGGCATGGCCCCACTCATCGGTTTCACCGAGCGCCAGGAAGAAAAGCCTGGGGTGATTCTCTTTCAACCACTCAAAAGCGGTGTGGTATGTCAGGCAGTCATAGGGTTCTCCACCCCAGGGCCGGGCCGACTCGACTTTCAGTCGATTCAACAATTCTATCCGGGCGTTTATCTTCCCTTGTGTCATGGCGTCAAAACCGGCATTGACCGGGAAGCCGCAACGTTCCGCATTGAAAATGAACGGGAACACATCCCAGGCAGCGAAAGCGCCTGTCTTCCCCGAAAACTCCGGCATCCGATTCAGCCATTCGAAAACCGAAACATTCGGATTCGGGGTTTTGTCGTTGCTGTTGACACGAGGGTCGCCATATCCGGTCAGAGCCTCATTGAATCCCGGGTAAGAAAAATTGAATCCATTCGACACATGGGCTTCGCTTCCTTTGGCACGGTTTCCAAAAATCTGGCCATTGGGAACCACTGTTTTCCATGTAAAAGGCATGAGGGCTTCGCGGCGCTGCTCGGGTGTATCTCGCCAGTACTTTTTCTTCAGGCTGGCGGAATCATCTCCTTTACCGTCCTCTGCGGGCATCAGATCAGGATCCGCGCCATTAAAGGCCTCATGCCAGCGAACCCCATCAGTCATCACGAACAGGATGTTTTCGGTCTTGAAGGCCATTGAGATGGAGGGGAGAAACAGGAAAATAGCTAATAGGAGAGAAAGTCTACAGGCGAAGAGTGAATGCCGCATCATGAACCTCCAAATGTTTCAGGCAATCATAGGTTCCCACCTGCATCTTGAGAACCCAAGGCCCCCATCCCCTCGAATTCCTCACCAGCATCCTCCCCCCTCAGTCACCCTCGCCAGCGTGTCTACTAAATCGGGGCAAGTGCAACTGGCCAGACAGGAAGCAGGAATTAGCTACGAAGAAGATCCCGCCACCGCCAAAGCCCTGGCGGACAAGAT
>LMZT01000006.1 GCA_001567115.1 Candidatus Hinthialibacteria bacterium OLB16
CTCCATCAGTTCGACATTCACACAAACTCCCTCAGCTACCCCGACAGAAACACCCAATGGCGATCTGGATAAAGACCTGTTTGTCGGGCCGAAGGATCTGCTGTTGCTGCTGGGTCAGTACAATCTGGAGGAGGGGGAGATGCTGCCTGCTGATTTCGATCGGAATGGAAAAGTCGGCAGTGAGGACTTGTGGTTTATGGCTCTCCGCTGGCACACTCAGGTGAATTTTGTAAAATAATTCACGGGAGGGAACATCCGAATGAAATTGACCACATCTGTTGCGCCTGAAAATACCCTCCTGGTCGAGGCGCGTGTCATCCCTTCAGAGATCGGGTTTATCAATGCCCTGATTGAGGAATATGAAGGGCTGGCGGTTATCCGCACCCTGGACCGCCGCCAGGGGCTGATCAAACTCTGGATTCCGGAAGGGTATCTGCCGTTGCTCCGTGCAGTCTGCGAGGACTTCATTTCCCGCGGCTGGATGTATTCCTTCCAGATCATCGATCCCTGGTGGGAGATTCAGGATCCTGCCGAGACCCCCTCCTTCACCCAGGGTGAAAGGACCTGAACCCCGCCTTTGGGGACCCACACCTCGAGCCGTTCATTCCATCCCTGGAAATAAAGCTTCTGATCACTTCCGGGAAATTCGCGGATCGGCTGGTAATGCTGTTCAAGCATGCTCTGAAGGCGCTCGATACGCGGATCGAGGGTTCGGATCGGGACATGATTCAGCTGCCTCCCCGGAACCAGCAGCATCCCCCACTGGCCAGTGCGATCATTGATGAGCAGCAATGGCAGGGCTTTTTTCTCAATCAGATCGGTCAGACCCGACAGCATTCTGTCGACACCGGGATCCTTTATGCCACTCTGAATCTCCCTCTGCCAACGCACCCACCACAGATATGTTTCCGACAGGTCCATGGCAATGGGGTGCTGCGACAAAGCCGCCAGGAAGGGGGGAGCCCAGAGGGTCGATCCCTCCGGGGCCAGCTCGCGAATCACCCTCAACAGGGTGTGCACTTCGAGATCAGAAAACTCGACAATTCTTCCTTGTGACTGGTCCGCCAGATCCACACCGGGTGCCATCTGAAAATGCAGCCCGCGAGCCAGGCGATAAGGCTGCCACCCCAGGACCGCCACCAGGCCGATGATCAGGACTGACTGGCAGGCAATCCGAATCCAATGGGCCGAGTGTGGCTCCTTATGGCAGCCTCCATTCCATGCGGGTGACTGCCTGATCCAGGAGATCAATGCCCAGGAGGAGAATAACGCAATGAGAGGCTCCCCCAGGGAAAAGATATAATCGACTGTCCCTCCCTTTACGACATAAATCCCGCTCCCCAGTGATGCGATTCCAAATAGAACGACCAGCGCTCTCGATCTGAAAGATTCGGTGGCCGGGCTGCCGCAACCTGAACCATGGGTGAAACGGTACAACCCCAGGATGGCCAGAAGGATGAATCCCCCCTCGAGAGTGAGGATCGTAGTCCCCTGTTCGGATAGGCTGGCCATCCAGGCGGAGGCCTGTGAAGGAATCGATGCCACCTGGTTGCTCCACACATTTTCCCAGAAAGCCCGACCGGCCAGAAGAAAACTGCCTCCCAGCATCAATCCGAAAAAGCCCGCTCCAGCCGCCAGAGGAATGATCGAAAACTGAGGGCAGATCAGGGCATGGAGGAAAAGGATGGCGGAGAAGGGAAGAGAACTCATGTTCGTCCATAAGGCACAAATCCCGCAGGCCACAGCCACACAACGGCTCCAGAGATGGCCGGACAGGCTGGCTAGAAGCCCTGTGAGGAGAAACAGGATTTCCAGGTGCTCCGACTGGTATCCGGAGCTCCAACGGTACCCTTCGGGAAGAAAGAGAAAAACAGCTGAGGCCAGCCATCCCACTCCGCCCGATCGAAACAACCGCCATCCGATTAAAAAGAGGCACAAAGCCGATCCAGCACGAATGAAATGGGTTGACCAGCGGAAGATTTCCAGTGAATCCCATCCAGACACCCTGGAAAGTTTGACAACCAGGCACCCCAGCCACAGATGCAAGGGAGGCTGGGGAGAAAGAATATCGGTGTAGAGATGGACCCCCTGCGATAAACGCCAGCTGATGTACTGGTAGTTTCCATCACCAAAATCCACATAAGCCCGGCTGATGGGTGGTTTCAGCCAGACCAGGTACAGCAGCAGGATAAAACACCACAACCACCACCAGTGTCTCTGCACAATTCAGCCTCCCGGAAGACCAGCATTACAAACCGGATGGCGGGCTGGATCAAGAAGCAGCTCCCCCTTTACACACAAAAAGCAGCCGCTGGTTTTTCCCTGCGGTGTTCTGCCAAGCATTATTCTGAATGATACTGAATGTGAAATATATTTACATATAATAATGGAATGATACTTTTTCTCAGATTAAAATTTAAGGAACCGGTCCGGCAGGACGATAAAAACGAATAATACTGTGCTTTGAAGGCGGCTGTGTGGGGATGGCCCGATTCCTGCTTTTTAAAAACAGGAATACTCGCCCGTTGGGTCTCTCGCCAGCCCATAAAATCTTTCTGGATCAGGATGCACAGGGGAATGGTGCAACCATGAATGCAACTGTCAAACGCGAAGACCCGGAGTCGGAGATGCCACAGAATGGTCTTCACAACGATATCAGGAAGGGTGAAAGCCTCGCCCGGGTTATGGCATTGAAAACAGGCCAGAATTATTCCGAGCGCCTTTCCGCGATCAGCCATTTTACCATGGAGATCGCCCATCACCTCAACAACAGCCTGACCCCCATCATTTGCTATGCTCAGATGCTGGCTCAAGGTTCCTGTTCACCAGTCAGGAAAAGCGTTTGCGTAAAATCACCGAAGCCGCTTATCGTGCCAAGGAAATCATCGATGGCCTGATGTCATTCGCTGGCGGCCATGCAACTCATGTCCTTCCGATCGATCTGAAAGCCGTGGCTGAGGAAACTGTCAGTGTCGCTGAAGGGCTGCTCTGGATCCCTTCACGCCAGATCGAAATCACAGCTGATTCCAGGCCAATGACGATTCTGGGGGATCCCCACCAGATCTCCCAGGCGATCCTGCATCTCCTGAAAAATGCCATGCAGGCCACCCGGGATGACTCCCGCAGGATTCATCTTCGCATTCAGCACCAGGAAGGCACCGGAATCTCTCTCGAGGTGGAGGATAATGGCTGCGGCATTCCTCAAGATCTCCTGCCCAAGGTTTTACTCCCATTTTTCACCACCCATGATGGTGAAGGAGTCGGCCTGGGCCTGTCTATTGTCAATGGAATCGCCGAAGCCCATGAGGCCCTGCTGGAAATCCACACAGAAGTCGGCAAAGGCACCCGGGTTCGGCTGGTCTTCCCCTCATTCGAAGAGCAGATCCTTCAACCCCCTGTGAGGAATCACGAACCCCTTCAAGTGGTTGAACCGTAATATCGTATCCCGGATTTTACTTGTCTTTCAGGAATCCCTGCAGCAGATTGCCGACATCCTCGATCGTGTCTTTTTTTCTGCGCGGTTGTTTTTCCGGAGCAGGCTCTGCAGGCTGATCCTGCTCGACTGTGGCTGATTTCACTTCGGCCTCGGCCGGCACTGCTGGCGTTTTGCTCCGTGGTTTTTTCTTCAGCAGGCCACCCACTCCCTCGAGTATGTCGGATGGCTGAGTTTTCTGGAGCGCTTCTGCAGGTGATCCACCCTGCAGCACCTCACCGACTCCTTTGAGGACATTCCCCGCCGCTTCATTTCCAAGAGGCACCTTGTCACCCAGCTTGCCCTGGAGTTTGTCTTTGAGTTTATCCTGAAGGATATTGACGCCTGCCTCGACAGCACTTTTCATGTCGAGCTTTGGAATCGGACGGCTCACAGTTCCCCCCATGGGGATATCAAGAAAAGCGAATTTAGCCTCCTCTTTGGACTGGAGCATGGGCCTTATTGCTTGGGAATCTCGTCAATGGCGCTTTTGGCCACATTGAGCCGGGCAGTGGCGGTCAGCTTGTTATCAAAACCGACCCAGCCTTTGAGGGCGAATCCCCCTTTTTCTCCCATGAACAGCAGAGGATCGAGGCGGTACCCCTTTTCATCCTGGACAATCCGCCCTTTTGCGGTTGTCAGGGCGAAACCATTCTTGAGCCACTCCCAACCGACCAGCCCGACAATGGCCTGGGGAATTGGATGGCGTGTCAGCATCATTCCCTTGTCGATGTTGTAGTTGATGACCAGGCCCTCCGGTGTGTTCTTTTCGGTGAGTGTCATCGCCACATCACCGCTGAGGTTCCCCAGCAGCAGCCCGGATGCCTCCGGTTTATACAGGTTGACCAGGGGCTCGATCGCCAGTCCTTTGAGATTCAGGTTGATATTCTTTCTGGGCTCGTTGTAACCAGCCACCTTGAATGTGATCTTTCCGGGAACATCTCCGAGCTTCACATCCAGGTCATTTCCATTGACCTCTTCGGATGTAAAGGTGACCGGACCCTTGGCAAAGATTTTCTTGGCAGGATCATCTTTCGGCTCAAAGGTCACCCCTTTCAGATCGACATTGCCATTCAGGACAGGAAACTTGCTCGAGGCGGTCTGCCCTTTGATGCTGATATTGATGCCGGCATGGCCAGTCAGGTTGCCAGTGGTTTTTCGGAAATCCGGGGCGGCAAGTGGAATGATGCGTCCAAGGTCAAGGTTGTCATTCTGCACCACCAGATCGAGCTCCCGTCTGGCTGAATCCTGCAGGCCTTTGATCTCTCCAGCGACCGCCAGGCGGATGTCATCCAGAGCGGCAGTCAGATTTTCGATGCGAAGATCATCTTTTTCCGGCGAATATGTTGATTTTGTCACCAGGCTGATATCTTTGAATTTCAGGTTTGGACGAGTCCCGGAAAGATCATCCATGTTCAGACCGCCCAGATTCAGATTCGCATCGATCCCGAAAGGCTGGTCGGCGCCTGACCTGGCGGCTTTGATATCCACATTGGCTTTGCCCGCCAGCAGCCGCATCTGAAGGGAAGGCTCGAGGAAGGTGTTCAACAGGGGAGCGGAGATTTCTTTGCCCACCACCTGAAAATTTCCCTGGTAGGTGGTTGGATCATAAGAGCCACTGCCAGTGAGTGCCTGGGGGCCTCCTTTCAGGCCATGCACTGCGACATCAAAAGAGCGCAGATCGATTCGTCCCGCCCCCTTGTTTTCAATGTTCGAGTCAACCTTCCAGTTCAGCTCAAAGGCCCCGCCGGCAGCCAGATCGGCCGGCAGGGACGGAGGCGGTGCCGCCATATTGACTTTCCCGGTCGAAAGAATTTTGCTCATGTTGTTCTGCAGCACCAGGGTGACATTCCCATCCGTTTTTGGCCACCTTGATTCCCCCTTCGGGATTTCAAAACCTTTCAGAAGAAACGTGATATCGGTATCGAATGCAGTCGGATCCACTGTTCCTTTCAGGCCCAGGATTCCTTTGGATTCACCGGATAACTCAGCTTCGAGATCGAACGAAAAAGGCTTAGTCTGCGACAGGTCCTGGACCGAGGCATCCAGGCCTGCCAGGATCACCTGTGGCTCGCCTCCCTCGGGCTGGTAGCGGATGGAACCATTTCGGACCTGCCCCTTCCGGATCAGAACACCCCGTGAGGATGTCTCCGGCTCAATGGATTCTTCCGGATCGGCTGGCTCGGCGATTGGGGTTTCAACTGCCACACCATTCCGGATGAATGCGGTCTTCGGTGATGAAAACATATCGCGGAATCCAGGGAAGTAAGTCAGGATGGGGTCCTGAATCTGCAGTTCTTCAACTACAATCGGATCGGAGAACAGGCTGCTCAGTCCAATCTGGGCATTGATCTGCCTGATGTCGGCAAAATTTGTCTTTGTATTCAGATCGACTGCAGCAAGGTTGTCGAGAGAGACTCCACCCCCGAGAGAAACAGAGGCATCCGAGAAGGTGACATCGATCCCCCGTGATTCACGCAGGCTGGCAAGCGCATTCTGCAAGCCATATTTGACCAGTGGGCCGGAAAACAGGATTCCCGCGATTATCAGGAGAACAAAAAGGATCCCCAGGCCCATGAAAATCTTTCTGACTGCCGACATGATTTCGCTCCTTGGATCAGGACTGTGTTTTGTCAGCCAACGATGTCATGCTCAGGGTGATGTGCAGGGTGCCTCTTATCCAAGGTTATTCTGACAAAAAAAGCAGCCGTTTTTAAGGGGCGCTGGAAATCGGCCCAGATCCATTGCTCAGGACTGGCCATCCTCCTGTGACAGAAGCGGCCACCACATTTTGTACAGAAGGAATCCAGCCACGGAGGCTCCACCCGCCAGCCAGACAGCCCGTCCCCAATTGTGCAGCACCAAGTCCATCATGAGCACATACAGAAGGATGAAGAAGAGGGTTGCGATCAGGGCTACCGGGATGTCCCAACGGTCCCGTTCGTAGCGCTCAGCGGATTCACCATTCTGTTCGAGCAGCTTTCGGACAGGCCCCCAGAATCCAAATGGCCGGATCTTTCGATAATAATTCATCAGGACTTCTGCAGGTGCAGGCGGGAAGATGAATGAAGCTGCGACACAGGTTGCCAGGTTGATCCCAGCCAGAATGGGAAAGTACTGCAGCTCGCGCAAGTCGGTGAACACCTTGACATAAAAGGCTGCCGGCAGGGTGCACACCGCTGAAAGGCACAAAGCCCACCCTCCGATCCGCCACCAGTAAGCTGCCAGCAGGCTGGGGCCAGCAGGGCGGCTCCGAGCGCGAAATTGATCGGATTCCAGATAGCCGCGATCCGTTCGGTCTGAAAACTCACCAGGATCCCCAGTGCCATCACCGACAGGGTCGAGATATAACCCGCCCAGACCAATCCTCTGGCAGTCGCATTTTTCCAGAGCGGTTTGACAAAATCATTGACCAGAAAGGAGGCAGACACATTCAGCAGTGAATCGACTGAATTCATGAAAGCCGAAAGCAGCCCCGCGAGGATTATCCCTTTGATCCCGATCGGTATGACACGGTTCAAAACCACTGGCAGCACCCTTTCGCTGTCGAGCGCTCCGACTTCCTGCGGCAGGATGGAGAGTCCGAAAACTGTAAAGGCCATCACCAGGCTCCAGCGCACACTCAGGAACATCCCCCAGGCCATTCCAATTTTCGAGGCTTCCCCCTCGTTTCTTGCCGCACGGAACCTCTGGAAATCACCGCCACCGCCACCCGCCCCGATCAACCCGAAAACTCCCTTGCTGACCCACATGATGACCAGCAGGCCAAATGGATCGGGATATTCCTTCGGTGGGTGGGCAAGGTGCATGACCGGGGTCAAACTGAACCAGTCATTCCCGACTGTTTCACGGAATCCGATCGGATCAATTTCAACAAATGCCACCAGAGAGATGTATATCGCGGCGAAGGTGAGGAGCGTGGTCTGATAGAGGTCGGAAATGACAACACTGAAGAACCCTCCCAGCGCGGTGTAGATCCCTGTGATGCCGAAAAGGATCGGGATTGATATCGATTTCTGAACCGGCACAAACTCTTCGAACAAATTTGGCCACTCCCACTCCGGCATATCCAATCGTAAAAACCATGCTGAGAATCGCCACCACCAGGGTGATCAGGCGCGCCGACTGGCCGGCCCGGCCTGGCCCATAGCGGAAGATGAGCCACTCGAGGCCGGTCAGCACACCGCTTCGGAAAGCCCACTTTGCCTTGAATGCCATCATGACCCCTGCAACCGGAAAACACCAGAAACAGTGCTCCCACATGCCACGCATCCCCAGGAGGTAAAACACAGACACCATCCACATGGTGCCGGTGATGTCGAAATAACTTCCGCTGCCGCTCATCCCCAGCAGCCACCAGGGAATCGAGCGCCCCCCGAGGAAATAACTCTCCATGTTTTTGCCGGCACGCCGTTCCAGATAAATTCCCACTGCCAGCATTGTGATCAGATAAACAGCCACTATGGCTGTATCAACCAGGCTCAGGTTCATTGCAGGGATTTCCTTTGTTCAGCCATGTCCAGCCGGGGATTAAGACCTTGCGCAGATTCAAATTTGCCAGAAAGAAAAACGAACCTTAACAGACTTCCTGTTCTCTATCGATGGCAGACTTCAAAAAAAAAACTGGCAATCGAGGGAAAAGCCAATCAGGCGGATCCGCTCGGTCCGGCAGAAATATTCTGAGAGGAACATTGATTTCGGATTGAATTCCTCATCAGACTGATGATATTATCATTTGTAAATAGAGTTTCATTAGGGAAACTAATGTCGACAAAAAAAAAGGACCGGAACTGCACCAATGATCTCCCGGTCTTTCAGGTCGCACAGTGGCACATTTGAATCCAGGGAGGACACGATGATTTTTACAGCTGGAGCACAAAGAAAAGGCAATGGAGCTAAAAGGATATTCGTACTGTTCGGCCTCATTTCATTGATTATCTGCCAGGTGGCGTGGTCTGCCGCGCATATTCGAGTCGCAACAGCCGATTCATCGGAAGCCGCAAAGAAGTCCGCAGATTTTGTTGGGGATGGAAATGGCGACCAGGAGGAGATTCATGCCGCGATCAAGGCACTGCCCGCAGCTGGAGGGGTGGTCGAGCTGATGGCTGGCACCTATGACATCCGGAAAGTCAGCGGGACTCTGGGAGGTGTGACCATTGATCGCTCGAATGTGACTCTGGCTGGCGAGGGAGAGTGCACCTTGCTGCGGCTCGCTGCGGGTCAGAATACTAATGTGATCCGGATCATCGGTCCGGATGTTGGCCATGTTACCATACGGGATCTGTGGGTGGATCAGAACCGGGATGAGAATACTTTTGGTGAAGGGGATCCCAATGTGTCTCATGGGCGTTTTGAGTTCTGTGGAATCAAAGCATTTCAGAGTGTGCCGGGTGGTCCAGGGGATCAGCCGACTCATGACATCACCATCCAGAACTGTCGTATCTCGAATGCCCGCAGGCTGGGAATCATGCTTGAAGGCCCGAATATGCGGGTCCAGAACAATCACCTCGGGAATGCCCTTTCAGATTCGGTTGAAATTCTGACCGGACCGGGCTTCATTACTGGAAATTATGTTGAAATTACAGGCAGGACTCATGTTGGGGTCGGTTCGGACCGTGGGAATTCGATTATTATGTCCAACAATGTCATTCATGTCAGAGAAACCGGGGATATCGACATCGGTTTCCGTTCATGGGCCAATTCCGAACGGCATGTGATTTCAGGCAACATCATTCAGATCGACAAAGGCGGGAAGCTGGGTGCGGCTATGGAGGTTCGCGGATATGGTGCAGCGGTCACAGGCAATTCCGTTCAAGGGAATGATCCTGAAAATCTTCTGCCGTTGAAACTGACCGGAGCCGGAAACATTGTCACCGGCAATTACTTTTCAAATGTCAAAGTGGTGGTGGATGATGAGACCAAATCCGACAGGCTGACTGTTCTCACCAACAATCTCATGGAAAACTCTGTAGTAGAACACATCAAAGGCAACCTGAAGCAGGACTGACACGATTTCAGCCTCGGCAAGGCAGCGTGAATCGCCTGATCGGAAAGGGGCAGGGAACCTCATTATGAAACTGAAGGCAGGCGTTATCGGGATGGGAATCATGGGGACCCATGTGGCGCGTGTCCTGGCGAGGAATCCATGGGTCCACCTGGCTGCCATCTCTGAAGTTTCCTCGGAACGTTGCGACAGCGCCCGGGAGGAGTTACGTGTTCCGGCCGCATTCAATGACTACCTGGAGATGCTGGACCACGAAAAATTGGATGCGGTTTTCATTGCAACACCTGACTGGGCCCATTTCGAGCCGGTGATGGCCTGCCTCGAAAGAGGAATTCATGTCCATGTCGAAAAGCCGATGACAACCATCGAGAGTGAATCTGCACAGATTGTCCGCAAGGTTGCAGAGACAGGCCTGAAGCTCCAGGTCTCTTATAATCATCGCTGGCTTGCGCCCTATCATCTGGTGAAGGAGAAACTTGCCGGCGGGGAAGTTGGCTCTCCCCTCATCGGGTACGCTCGAAAGAACAATCCGATTACAGTCCCAACCCGGATGCTCGCAGCCTGGGCAAGAGACAGCTCCCCGATGTGGTTTCAATCCTCCCATGATATCGACCTGATGTGCTGGTGGTTTGAAGACACGCCGGTCCGTGTCACCTGCCATGGAGTCAAAAGGGTCTTGAAAGAAAAGTATGGCTGGGACACTTATGATGGGCTGCAGGGGCTGGTGCATTTTTCAAAAGGAGGGATCGCCACATTTGAAGCAGCCTGGATTTACCCGGAATCGCATCCCTCGATGCCCGATTCCTTTATGTCGCTGATCACAGAGACAGGGCATTTCCAGATTGATCGCAAAAGCGAAGCGGTTGAGATGAGCTCAGACAATGGATTTTCCTGGCCCAGATCCTTCCTCAACTACAAGATTTTCGACCAGTGGACCGGGGCTTTCCCATCCTGCATCAACAGCTTTATCGATGCAATTCTCGAAGACCGTAAACCTTATGTTAACGAGCTCGATGGATGGACTGTGACAGCCACACTCGAAGCCCTGCATCGCTCCGCCGACACTGGCCAGACAGTCACCATTGCTCCCAGGCCGGCATAGCAGCTTGATGAATATGGGCTTCCCTGTTTTTTCCGGCGCATGAAATATCCAGCAGACCGCCAGTCCTGTTATTGCTCTTTCTGTGCAGATATTCTGACTTCCAGGCGGTTTGTGGTTTTGTCGAACTGAAAGATTTGTTCAGCGCCATTCCACCACACTCTGGATGGAGGTGCTAATCCATTCAGGTCCATTTTTAAACCCTTTTCCGGATCGGATTCAATCTCGAGTGCATTGTCTTTCCATTGAAGGGCGATTGTTGCCGGCTGGTCCATTAGGACTTCAAGCCGGGGCTGGCCGGATTGCTGGGTAGTTGCGAAGCGGGTTGCATGGCGCAGCCACAGGCGTGAGATGCTGTTGTCCTTTCCTCGTGTGGCAAAGAGCCGGTCTGCATCGGTGGTGTAAGGACCGGTAGTTGAATCCCCTTCCGTTTGTGTTCGAAAACAAATTTCATCGATACCGGATCCCCGGGCGATGCGCGCCCCTGTCCAGCCTGGTGAATCGATCGATTCGACTGCCCAGCCCAGCCGCTCTTCCTTGTTTTGATCCATGGATGGAATCAGGACAGAGAGAAAAGTGAGTTCTTCACCAGTTTTTTTCGGAGGAAATCATCAGAATGCCCTTGTCGCTGTCGGGATGTTTCTTGACACGGGTTTCAAAGGTGTGCGGGTGAAGGATTTCCATTCGCAAACTGGCACTGGGGCGATTGATGAAACACGTGCGGGTCCCCGTCTGGATTGAATCCAGGCTTCTGGCATGAAACAGCCACTGCACAGAGGATGCTTTTTCGGGAAGTATTTTGTCATAGAGAACAATGTAGTCAGGTTTCGGAAAAAGGATTGAACGGTTGAACTGTTTGAGCCTGCCTTTGTAGACCGATGACAGCTCGGATTCGAGTGTGTCGATGATATTTCCTGTGGTGCATTCGATTATCGAAGGATATCGATCGAGGGCCTTAACCTGGTTGCGCAGATCGCCAAGACCCTGGGATTCAGGATACCAGTCCACAAGAACTGTGTTGTGCGCCACAGCCTGCTCATAAAATGAATGGTAGTAGCCATTGATGTAGTAATCCGCCAGCCCACCCTCGTCCAGAAGTGTTTCACCGCCATATCGAAGGAGCAGGTTTCCCTGGTCCAGGTGATGATGATTTGAATGGGGGCCGGCTTTGTAGAGCAGGTGAAGGTCCTGGTTCTCCCACCCGCTGCGAAAGCAGGCGAATCCTCTCGCCTTGAACCATTTTGATGCTGCAAGAGTCGACACCGGGACAGGTGCAAGATCCAACGGTGCCCAGATAAAATCATAAAAATCGGCTACAATTTTATACTGGATTTCCTTGCCGCGGGTCCACAGAAAACGGTCCCAGGC
Organism: Candidatus Hinthialibacteria bacterium OLB16; assembly: GCA_001567115.1. Taxonomy (GTDB): domain Bacteria; phylum Hinthialibacterota; class Hinthialibacteria; order OLB16; family OLB16; genus OLB16. The sequence goes on from LMZT01000006.1 coordinate 11,944, forward strand.
GACACCATCTCGAAGCTGGCCTGCGGCCCACACCAATGGTTTGACAGCATGTCTTCCCCAGGCGCCTGACCCGTCTCCCATGTCCAGGCAGTCCCTTCCGGTTGGTGTTGATGTATACACAGCATACTGCCAGGCATCACCGATGCCCTTGCTGGTGGTCCAGTTGATTCCAAGATTCCTCGAAAGAGCTGCCAGCGCCTTGATGGTCATCTCAGCATCCATGTGGTAGTAGCCGAATGGCTCGGCATAACTCCCATCGCGAAGGTAACCCGCATCCAGATGCGCTTCGAACTTGGCCAGAATGCCGGAGAGGTAAGGTTCAAGAAATGGATTCCCGGGATCCTCTCCAAGCAGAACAACAGCCGCCAGGAGCGCTCCTGTGCAACTGACCCCCAGATGGTTGGAGATATTGGAGGGGATGTGATTATCCAGGACCTCCCCTCTGTAGGCGGGAATGATGGCCTTGTCGAGAAGAGCCTTCCTGACAGTGTCCTTCTCCTCATCAGTGAGCGTTGGATAAAGCAGATCAAAAGCGACTGCGACATGGCCGGCGGTATAACCAACCGGGTAATACATGTGAATGCCATGGGCTTCCATCCAGGGATGGTTCCAGGATTTGAATCTGCAGACATGCAGCAGAAAATCCTTTCCAAGTTCTCCCATGCCGCGTCATCGGCCATGCTGTATAGAAAGGCGCAGTCTTCGGCCAGGTTGGAGGATCTCAGGCCATTGATCCACTCGTCATACTGGTCCCAGCCCGGGGCAAAAAGACCTCCTCCGAGGAACTCAGAATTCACCTCACTGAACTCCGGATGCATTTCAATACTCTCGTTTTTGAGAGTGTTGCGTGCCGCTGCAGAGGCTTCCTCGAACAACTCCTGAAGGAGCGGAGATTTTCCACGCTGAGCAGCGCGTTCAGTTAGCTCCTGAGTTGAAAAGAAAAGTCGTGGATGAGCCGCAGGCTGGCTTGTAGAGCTGGGGACAAGAAAGGCATAGGTGGTCTCGATGGTGGATCCCTGTGCTGTTTTACCCTTCAGGCATATCTGCCAGCGTCCGGCGGGATCGGACTTCGTGATTTCATAAACATTGTCTTGAGTCCAGATGCCATCCCCGGCTCTGGTATCTCCCGGCAGGCCATTATCTGACAGTTCGATATCTTCGACGGCGATCCTTCCATTCGGATCGGCCACCGAGCAATGAACCGACAGAATATCAGGATCATCGCCTGCCTCTTCCGGCCGTACAGCAATTGAGAGACGATCTCCCGGCTGATAGTGTTGATGGAGCGCAGCCATGTGAAAATGTTCAAACCAGGTCGCTTGAGGAGCGACCGGAATGAAACGCTTCATTCTCTCTCCGCTCAAGCTGAAAGAATCAATGTTGACTGAATAACTTCTGTCCGGTGAAACCACTTCGAATGCTGCAACAACCGTAATTGCCTCGATGCTCATTCCCGGATGCAGGGAGGCACCTCCTGACTGGAGATCGGAGATCCCGAGATCGATTGAGAGCCATTGATTCACTTCAGGAGAAGATTCAATCTTTTTATAGTGATTTCCATCCTCTCCACACAGGCCTATTTCCAGAGCCTTTGGACGCCGATCTGAAGAGATGAATACTGCGATTTGCAGTCTCGAGTCCTCGGTTGTCGTGAGCCGCAGCCGTTTCATCAGCCCCACCGGGTTTGAATCCTCCGGATAATCCGTATCGGAAGGCTTGAAGGTCTGAGATAAAGAGAATTGTCCATCATGGGCAGGTTCATGCGCGCAGGAAAGTGTCGGATTAAATCCCATATCTTGAAAAAAAGGGTAAGTTTCCCAGGCGCTCTTCTCTCCGGATTCAAAATCATCGTGGATCCGGGCTGAGATCATTTCCACTGTTCCTGCATCGGCATTCTTTGAGAAGATGGCCAGTGCCAGGCAGGCCAGAAAGAATAGAATCTTGTTCCAATGAGATAAGAGAAACATTGTGGTTATTGTATGCCTTCCTTCATCAGGTGTAAAATTCCATCGGCGAGGATGGATTCGATCCCGGGTGCAAGCGGCGCAGGTTTATGATATTCCCAGTAGCTTTCGACTTCATAGCCGCCTTCTGGCAGCATGGCAGAGGTGGGCAGATACATCTGGCAGCCATTCGAATAGCCAAGCGGCATGGTGATTCCATCCGGATAACTGTTCCGGATCTGATGGCCGTGAGCATCGACTATTTCCGCTTCGATTGCGACAATCCGAAAACCTTTCCCCAAGCGGATTCCCTGAGCGGTCATCGGTACTGTCGTCGATAATGAGAACCCGCCTTTGAGGCAGCTCAGCATATCCTCAGCCCAGACTCGTTTCACCTCAGGCATGCTTTCAGCATGAGTATCGGGCTGTTCAATCACTTTGCGGTAGTCTTCCGCTTTCAGTGGCGGCAGCAGGGGAAAAGACAATTCAACCGAACAGTTCAAAAGGGAGGGTTCTACAGGCTGCAGCTTTCCATCGAGTGCAGCACAGACTTCATCAGCCACCATTTTTCCGGCTGTTTCGACTTCCTCCCAGGTGCCCGATGGGAACTTGTCTCTACCCGGAACCACCGAGCATTTTGCACAACCGGCAGCCCCCTGAAGGAAAAGCGCGCCCTTTCTTCCAATGTGCTTGTCCAGAAGCCGGACTGCCACACCTGGGTAGTCGGCTGAAATATAAAATGAACGGTCCACTCCTTTGATATTGGAGGGATGCGCCGAGACTGAAAACAGGATACAGAGTGGCTTGCCCGCGGAATTGTTGAAAACGACAAAAGGAAGGTATGGGTAAATCGATCCTTGAGGGTTGGGTGCAAAATCGATCTGGCCGGACTCTGGATTTGGGAGTCTGCGATTGACAGGCAGTTTTGTAGTGGTTTCGCCTGCATGGATTGAGACGGGTTCGAGCGAACTGGAGGCTTCGACTGCCGCCTTGACCAGCGACTCCTCCAGAAAATCCATATAATAGGGGGCAGGAGGCAGATAGAACCAATCGCTGCACATCGGTCCGGTATGATTGTGTGAGCAGTTCAGGAGGATATCTCTCGGCAGCAGATTCAGCTTTCGACCAATGGCGCCTTTCATGCGGTCGGCTTCTTTCCTGTTCAGGAAACAGAGATCCATGCCCATGATGAGCGTCCTGGTTGTGCCCTGTTCGAGGAAGATGGCACGCGCCTCCAGCGGATCATGAATGCCTTTGACCCCGCTTCGATCGCGAAAATGGGCTCCGAAGCCAGTCATCGGAGTCCCAATGGGCGGTGTGATATCGACACAGGAGAAACCAGCCCGGATTTCAGCCTCAGAATGAGCGAAGCCAGTGATGGAAAAGAAAATGAGCAGCAAGAATGTGCTCGCAAAGTATGAGAGCTGCTGACCGATCGACATGGAACCTCTCCTTTTCAGAACAGTTGAACTTCGGTGAAAAACAGTCGCCCGGCCCAATCTTTTCAGAGAGAACCGGGCGAAATATTCCGTGAATCGGGAATCAAACGATCCATATACCTCTGTTGAAGTGGTTATTCATAAAGGCTCCAGTCAGGAACAGAGGAGGGTGCACCTCCGACTGCATCGCCTTCAAGAGCGACCACAATCAGTGGGTTGGCTGCATCTGATGTTCCTATTTCCAGTGTGGCCTGAAGACCATAAGTGGGCAGGGTTTCCTGGGGATCAAATTCGATCCGGATCGAGGCCGGGCTGGATTTATTGACGATGATCGGTGCCGGGCAAAGAATATTCCAGTCAGCTGCATTCGGCCCTTTGAGGGTCAGCGAAGTAATGACTACATTCCTGACAGCCTGGGAAAACACATGAACAGGCTGGCTCTTGGGCTGTGCCGCTGGAGTATTGTCCGGAGCCACGACATCCACTTCATAGCCGGTTCCTTGGGTATAGTCCAGTGAAGCTGTGGACAGGCTGACCGATGGGCGATAATCCCTGTTTGTCCCCAGAGGATAGCCTGAGGAATCAGAAACCAGAACAGTCGGGTCAGTATAGGAAAAGTTCCCTGCGCTGAAAGAACCATAAAGCGGATTGATGTGAATATCATGCGCTCCAACCGGGAAGGTGTCATAAGAGTTGCTGACCACATTATTGTAGTCCCAGACAAAAGTATCGTCGCCACCACCAGCGCCACCCAGCAACTGGCCCCGCCCGGAGGCTGTTGGCCCCTGGACAAAATTGCATTCTGTGGCTGTATAGATATTTGCAGAGAAACTGGTGAGGAGCCTGAGTGGAAAGTCGGCAACAAAATCGCAGTGGTCAAAATTGGCGACGACAGGACCCGCCCCTGCCTGGTCATCGAAGTGGTAAAAACCAAAACCATCGAAATCAGCAGTGCGCAGCACAGAATCCTTCATGTTGATCGTGTTGGGTCCACGCACAAAGAAACAGGAGAATGCGCCGCCCCCGCCGGTTTCATTGATATAGGAACCATCGATGTTGATGGTAAAACCACCGACTGCAAAATCAACAAAGATCGTATCGAAGCCGGATTCCACAACACTGTCAATGATATTCAGGACACCTGTTGCTGAACCAGCGAAAAAGATCGCATCTCTTGCCATGCGTCGGACATTGCAATAGTTGAGGGTCAGTGTGCTGTTGAGGTTGTCGAGACGGATCGGGAATTGGACAATCGGCATCCCCAGCCCTGGATCATGGCCATCGGCATCCACATTGTTCATGGTCACATCGCCGGCTGTTGCCTCAGGCCGGAACAAATAGGTGTTTCGCATATTGTCCAGGCTCAGATTCTCGAATATAACCTCTCCAGAGGTATGCCGTGGATCGAGCACACGGGATAACGATCCGGGACCTCCGAGATCCGAATCTATCCGGATTCGGCCGCCTGAGTTCGATCCGATCTGGCAGGGAACTGTAGTTCTGATCAGATAGCTCTCCACCCCGCCATAGCGGATCAACGGGCTTTCGCAAGGCGCTGCTTCGATGGTAATTCCTGGGGTTTCAATCAGGAGCGACTCGGTATAGGTGGCACTGTTCTCAATGCGGACGACACCATAAGGCGGTGTGGCATTAATGGCGGCCTGTATCGAGGGATAATCGCTTGGCACATGGACCACAAAATCGACTGAACAATAGCTGGTTGGGAAAGAGTAGGTGGTTCCGACAGGCCCACCTGTGTCATCCGAAACCAGAACAGTCGGATCGGAATAGGTGAAGTCTCCACCGGCGACATTGGTGTAGCCCGGGTCAATGTGGATATCGTTGGCACCTGAGGGGAAGGCATCATAACTGTTGCTTGGAATATTATTATAGTTCCAGGTAAAGGTGTCGTCACCTCCAGCTGCACCGCCGAGCAGCTGTCCACGTGATGGTGTCGGTCCATGCACCAGGTTGCAATTGGTCAGCGCGTAGTTATTGGCTGCTGTGCTGGAGAGCAGGCGCAAAGGAAAATCAGCGACAAAATCGCAATGGTCCGCTGTCAGGGTGACAGGGCCTGTTCCGGCCTGATCGTCAAAGTGATAGAAGCCGAATGCATCGATGTCGGCGGTCCGGATGACTGAATGTGACATGTTGATGGTGAGTGGGGCGCGGGTGTAAAAAGCACTGAATGCACCACCGCCGCCTGTTTCATTGATGAGGGAATCCCGGATGTTCAATGTGTAACCACCCGCCTGGAAATCAAAGAAGACCACATCGAACCCAGCCGAAAGGACCGAGTTGAAGACATTGATGATTCCAGTCGCAGGATTCCCAGAAAACAGGCACTCCCTGGCACAGTTTGTAAGCGTGACACAGTTCAGTGTCAGCACACTGTTCAGGAAATCAACCCGGATTGCATATTGCAGCAACCCGCCTCCATCGATCGCCACATTATTTAATGTGACATCCCCTGTGCTCCCATCAGGGAAGAGAACCTGATTATTGCGGACATTGACTACATCGGCGTTTTCAATCCGGACTTCACCAGAGATATGCACAGGCCGGAAAATATGAGTCTGGGTTCCGGGACCATTCCGATTGCCATCAATCTTAATCCTGCCACCTGTGTTCGATCCGACACGGCAAGGCTGATCGGCATATATAATGTAACTGTGGCCGCCAGCATATCGGATAGTCGGATTCTCACCTGAGGCTGCAACAATGCGGATGTTGGCAGTTTGAATGACAAGGTCTTCTTCATAGACCGCGCTGTCCTCGATCAGAACTGTTCCGCCGGGTGACACGGCGTCAATGGCCGCCTGGATGCTGGCATGGTCTGACGGTACACGCTCAAGCGTATAGGCTCCAGCCCGGAGGGAAAGCACACAGCACAGAAATACGATTGTACAGATACCCATACGACGATTCATCTTTTCTGCAACCATTATTGACCTCCTCCTTTTTCATCTGCGGCAACCACTCTTTTAAACAGCAGCAAATCAATACTTCCGGATCGCACCTGGCCCGAAAACATATATATCGCCAATACTGTTGGTTCCATTTGTCGGGGAGTAACGCACACCACTGTAGGTGCCGGAATAGTTCAATAATCCTTTTTGCTCGTTCAGAATGACGATCTGTTCCGGCCGGTATCCACCTGTCTGAGCCATATTGTCCGGGCCGGAACTCCATGCCATCCAGCTGTCGAATGGCACCGGAACCAATCCAAACGGGCCGGGACCCGATTTGGCGTACATCGTGCTTCCATCCGGACCCCGCCATGAACCATAAGCCGTGAAATAGGACTCGGGATTATTTCCAAGCCCGGCATAAGGATCCCGGTTGGTGAATGGATCACGCGGCAAGGCCGATTTGATGTACGGAATCGGTGTAGTCAAAAGGCGCATGTCTGAACCATCGATATTTACCGGCGACCGGCGATTTAAAAAACTGAAACGATGCGAGGTGACATACTGCTTGTAATCGGTGAAATACGCCTCATAACCAAATTGTATTGTCCGGAGGCCGCCGCGGGTGCTGGCGACTTTGGCGCGAATCTGTGCATCCAGGAAATTTGGAAGTGCAATCGAAATCAGAATCAGGATGATCGCAATTACAATCAGGAGTTCGATGAGCGTGAACCCTTTTTCGAAATCAGGACCGGTTGTTCTCAATTTCATGGTCGCCTCCTCTTGTTGGTTTCCAGGAATATGTGTTTACAATCAATCCCTGGGGGATATTGTCAGTAAAGCTCCCAGTCGATAACTCTGGAAGGTTCTCCGGGGCGCAGGAAACTGCCCAGATGTCCGCCGGAATCATCACCCGTCAGCAACACTGGTGTGGTATACTCGAAATTGTAGTCAGGCCTGACAGGCTGAATATAATCTGCAACACCGGCTGGATCGATGTCATGATCGCCTTTGATGGCAGGGAAGAATTCCTCCAGTCCTCCATAACCTGTGTTCACATTGTTGTAGTCATTGTCGAAGATGTCCGAATCGCTGAGTGCGTCACCGCCGGTAAACCCGGCTGTGTTGATATCGTTTGTCTGAAGAATCGAGTTTCTGATTGAAAGGCGGCGTTCGCCGGGAAGAGATGCCGGGCCAAGTTGAACCGGCCGGCCATTCGGGCTGATAAAATCACAGTGGTCAAATGTCATGATCGAATTATCACCTGGCCACCAGGGGTAAAATGCGCGCCCTTTGCCACTATCCAGAAAAACTGTCCGCGTCGCATGGATGACCTGTCCGGCAGAGCGAACCCACCAGGGGGCGAAGGTCCCGAAAATATCACTTTCCGCAGGGCTGATGGTGCTCTCCAGAACTGTGTCTGAAACATTCCATGTGATCGGCCGCGAAGGTGGTTCACATGTGATAGCCAATTCGCGTCCGGTTAGAATGCATCCATGGATATTCACATTTCCATAACTTTCGGGGATGTCTGAACCACCATGCAGGATGCACATCCTGTAGGCATTTGTGATTGTGCAGTAGTTCAGATTCAGTGTTGAACCTTCGAGGAAATCAGGACGGATTGGAAATTGCATATCATCGAAACGGGAATCAGGGTCGCAGCCCGCGGCTTCACCCACAATGTTGTTGTAAGTAAAAACCGAGCTTCCTCCACCACCATGCCCAGAGGGATCCGGATCCGGGTAGATGAATTGATCTGCCGGTGTCCCATTGATGCACCGGATATTTTCAAAGATGACTTCGCCTGTGTTTATATTCGATCCCAGAAAGACCGAAATCCTCGGATCACAGTCTCCATCGACTGTAATCTGTCCACCCTCATTGGAGCCTGCCTGTGCTCCGGGCACCGGGCAATAAATCATATAGGAAACCGGGTTGGGGTTCGCTGAATCATACTTCAGTGTCGGTGTCTGACCCGGAGCCGCCATCAGTTTGATTGCTTTGGAGAGCACAACACTTTCGATATAGACTGCGCTGTTGTCGATGACCACGACATCGCCATCAGCTGCCATGGCGATCGCCCCTGCAACGGTTGGACTGTTGGATGGGACATGGATGGTGGCGCATTGGGTTGAGGGGATGAAGATCACCAGCAGGAGCAATGGCAGCAGGAATAGTTTTTTGATCTCATCAAGGCAGGTCGTAAAGCGTTTCATTTGTTCCTCCATGATTGAATCAATCAGTTTCGTATACGAAAATGAACTTTACGAATCCCAATCGTAAACACCCGCCAACTCCGTGTCAACCTTTTTTTTAATCCTTTTTTCCTTACCAGAATGGCCATATTTCAGTCAATTTCTTCTTTTATTTGATAAAATCTTCGAATTCCGTCGGGGCATAACAGGTGGATATCAACCGGATTTTGGCAATCAATGGCTTGACGGTTTTATTCTTATGATGAAAATCACCTTTCAAATATGGAAGTCTTTTTCAGTCAATCTCAACCTGGAGATGGCTCTGGAGGTTGTACCGGCTTCCATCCACAATGGATACCGTTTCGCAACGGCATCATTAAAAAATTAAGGGGGTCATGAATATGAATACAGGTCCTGGCAGGTTGCACTTTTTTCTTTACCCTTCTCCTGCAATTCATTCTTCTTATGCCGGTGTCGGCGCAGGACTCGATTTCAGTGGTGGTGAATCCCTCTGCTCTCGGGACTGTCGAGGCTGCAGCGGGCGCCGAGACCATAGTCAACTGGTGGGACAACGATCTTGCCGATGATGCTGCCTGCACCGAATGCTTTGCGGCGATGGAGCTGGCCAGGTTCCTCAAACAGGGGGCAGACAATTCCGGTAAATCGATCGGCCTGATTCCGGCTGCCCAGGGGCTTCCTGCACAGGGGTCTGTGATCCTGATTGGCTCCCTTGCTTCCAACTCTTTGCTCGCAGACCTCATCAACAAGAGCGATGACAAGAAGCCGCCTGAGCCGAAAGAAGGAGCCTACCGGATTCGCACACTGGATGATGGCGACCGGCAGATCACCCTCATCCAGGGGAATGATCGAATCGGATGCCTTTATGGAGTGTATGGCCTCCTCGAACACCTCGGGTATCGTTTCTTCGGTCTGGGGGAGCAGGGAACAGTCCTCCCGGAAGGTCCTGTCCACCTGGCTGAAAAAATCGATATCCAGTCATCGCCTGCTTTTCAGAGTCGTGGCTTCTGGTCCTGGGAAGACCGTGGAGATGAACCCTTCCTGCTCTGGATGGCAAGGAACCGGATGAACTATTGGACAGCAGCCCAGCACAACCCCCACTTCTGTAAAAAACTGGGTTTGAAGCTGGTCCATGGCGGCCATTCTGCTTACAAGCTGTATATGGATCCGGATGGCCCTTACCCCTACAACCACCCCCTTTTCGAGGGGGATGAGAATAAACCTGCCGACCCCTATGTCGCCTTTACCACAGGCGAATACAAGGGCGACCAGGATGGAAATGGCCAGCTGTCCAACTTCGAGGCGCACCCGGAGTGGTATGGGCTGCTCAAAGGGGAACGTCGGCGCAAGATGGACCAGGAGTTCGGAGACTGCAACATCTGCACCTCGAATACCGAGGGTGTGGATTTTCTGGCCAGAAACTTTGTCCAGTCCCTGATCGATGGACAGTGGAAGTATGTGGACATCGTGAATTTCTGGGCATTGGATGCGCAGCCCTGGTGCGAGTGTGAGCGATGCAAAAAACTCGGATCCGAAACGAACCGCCTGCTGCTGATGATTCACCAGGTCGCCAAAGTGATGAAAGAGGCGCAGACAGCCGGGCGGCTTTCACGCCAGGTTCTCCTGCACACATGCGCCTACCATGAAACACTGAGTCCCCCGGATCGGCCACTCCCGGCAGATTTTGATTATGACACGATTGCTGTGACCCTTTATCCGATCGGCCGGACATACACCCATCCTTTTGGCGATCCGGCTTCCATCGAAATTAACCAGCCAATGGCGCAGGATTTCCTCGAATGGGCACAGGGCGGGTTTTACAAGGGGTCCGTCTGCATTGGTGAGTATTACAATGTGAGCCGCCTGCGGATTCTTCCAGTTGTTTATCCCCATATCATGGCAGCCGATATTCCCTGGTTTTACCGTTATGGTGTCCGTCATTTTCAGTACATGCACACACCCACCGAAATTGGGGAACCTGGACCCTGAACCAGTGGCTGATGGCCCAGCTGCTCTGGGATCCTTCAGCCGATTCCACCGCTCTGCTGGATGATTATTTTGGGAAATTCTATCCAGGCACCACTCAATCGACACGCTCTTTCTATGAGCATCTTGAAAGGGCCTTTTCCAACATCAAGGCGATCAAACATTATGTCGAGCTGGCTGAAAGTCCGATTAAATCCTATTGCCTTTCCAATGAACTCAATGGCATGGCAAAGAATCTTTTTCCTCTAATGAGCCTTCAGTATGAAGAAAGCCATCCTGTCACCGATGACGGCCTGGATATGGTCGAAGTCATGAGTGAAATCGAGCTCGCACGCAAAGCACTCAATCAGTCTCTGCTCAATTGCACCGATGCCATCGAACGTCGGCGCCTGCTTGAGGATGAGCAGAGGTTTGCTTATGGAGAAGCGACACTGCATCTTTTCAACCACCTGGTTCGG
>LMZT01000007.1 GCA_001567115.1 Candidatus Hinthialibacteria bacterium OLB16
CGGCAATCACCGGGGAAGCCCCGGTGCCGGTCCCGCCGCCGAGTCCGCAGGTGATGAAAACCAGATCGGCGTTCTCCAGGGTTTCAGCGATCAGGGCACGATCCTCTTCCGCGGCCTGCTCACCCAGAAGAGGGTTTGCGCCAGTGCCAAGCCCATTGCTGACTTTGGCCCCGATATGAATGGTATGCTCGGTGCGGCAGGTGCTCAGGGACTGCAGGTCAGTATTCACCGCAATAAACTCAACACCATTCAATCCGGCCCCTTCCATACTTTCGATGGCGTTGGTGCCTGCGCCTCCCACGCCTACGACAACAATCCTCGGCTTGTTTTCGGGTTCATCCAGCATGTAAATCATTCTCCTTCCTCCTTCAATATCGGGTTTCCGATTCTCAATCTCTGTTGAAACTTTCCCCCTCGTAAGACATCCCCCATCATTGTTTTCCTCCCGTACTTCCCCTCGGTTATCTGGTCGGCCCCAGCCGGCCTAAAAAAACCTCGACAGCAGGTCGCAGGTCTTCTTGTAAACTCGTTGTGCGATCTTCCCATTTTCCGCGCGCACCCGTTTCCGCTCTTTAAGGGCATACTGCAGCATCCCGATGGCGGTGGCGCAGGTGGGGCTTTTTACAATATCGGTGAAACCGGTCACTCCGCCCGGAATTCCGAGGTTTGCACCAACCCCCAGTTCGCGCTGAACTTTCTCGACCAGTCCACCCAGGAGTGATGAACCACCGGTCAGCACCACACCCGCGACCAGGTCATCGACACTCATGACCGAAAGGACGGTCTTGCGGATCTGTTCGATGATCTGATCGACACGGCATTCGATGACAAAATTGATATTGGAGCGCGCGATATGATGCGGCGGGCGCGGCCGGATGCGCTGAACCTCGATCACCTCGGCATCATCGGTGGCAGCGGTGATGGCGCAGCCATAGTTTTTCTTGATGGTTTCGGCATGTTCGACCGGAGCCGCCAGGAAAGACACCAGGTCTTTGGTGATCAGATCCCCTCCGACCAGAACAATGCGGCTCTGCAGGATATGGCCATCCTTGTAAATGGCGATATCGGTTGTTCCTCCACCGATATCCACCATGGCAACACCGGCATCCATTTCTTCCTGGGAAAGAACCGACATCGAGGATGCGATCGGCTGCAGAATCACCCCTTCAATGCGGAAGCCGGCAGCCTGTGCGGCACGCCCGATATTGGCGATGTCGTTTTTCCGGCCGCAGACCAGGTGGACATCGATTTCGAGAAGATTCCCCACCATCCCTTCCGGATCGCGGACTCCGCTGATGTCATCCACCCGGAAGCCGCGCGGGATCACATGGAGAACTTCCATCTCAGGTGGAATTTTCAGGTCGACCGCAGCCCGCATTGCGGCACGGATGTCGGCTTTGGTGATGCCCCGCTGCCCCTGGAGGACAGCCACAGAGCCACGGCTGTTGTAGCTCTGGATGAAACCGGCGGCGATGCCGATCCAGGCACGGGCATAATCGACCCCGGCGGTGGCCAGCGCTTTCTGTGCGGCGCTTTCGATGGAGCGGGTGGTGCGTTCGAGATCCACCACAGCCCCATTCTGCATCCCCTCAGAGGGATGAGTCCCGATTCCGATGATTTCGAGATCATCTCCACTGATGACCCGGGCAATGACAGCACAGACCTTGGTCGTGCCAAGGTCAATGGCTAAAAGATATTCATCGGACTGCATAAAAAGTCTCCCCCCAAATCACAAACCTCGCCGGATCGATGCTCAGACAGAACCTGGAAAGAATCCGGGACCCGGATTTTTTCCAGCAAGCCTGACCCAGCGGCTCGGATCACAATTTATCGGCCGGATCAGCACCCCCTGCTGATCGAACCGTAGATCAACATACTCGGTCGCAATTCGTTCACGTTTCAGGAAACCATACACCGGTCCCAGCCGCCCCAGCCTTTCCGAAAACAGGCCTTCTCCGAGGCGGATTTCTCCCTCCCGCCCCGCAAGGCGCAGTATCCAGCCACGGGAATCGATCGGCGCCCGGATTTCCACCAGCGAGCGCATCCAGGCTGACTGCTGCATGCATGCGAGTGAAACCGCCTTGAGTATTCCTTCAACATGGCTGCCTTCCAGGTGATCTCCGGCCTGCCAGTTTCCTTTCAGGCCGAAAATTCCGGGTCGCTGAATCCGGCCATCGGCTCGACGGAGGAAATCGGGGCCCATGCCATCCAGCAGATCCGCTTCAGCGAGGATCACCCCATCCTCATCGACTGCGTAACATTTCTGATTTTCCGGGTTATGCCAGTCAGCCAGCGGCATTCTTTCTTCGATTTCCACAGCCAGTGATTGCGGAAAGATGCGCTTGACCCGCACATTTTTTATCCCGGTCATGGCCAGCAGCCGAACTTCCAGAAGGGACGGATCCACCTCCCAGAGATGGACTACCGACGGGATGTCCAGAGCCTGAAGAATGACATCCTCTTCTATCAGGCAATTCCCTTCGACAACCACATCCCGGACCATGAACATTTCCGAATTCAAAGCGGTATCGGCCAGGTTCATCCCGGAAAATGCGATCAGAGCCAGAGAGGCAAACCTCAACAACCACCTGCCGCAGTTATTGAGGCGCTGCCTGGCGATGCTGGATCGACGTTTTGCCGGGTTTCGAGCCATTGCGGATTATTCTCCCCGTGCAACCAGGCCGTATGCGACTTTATTGATGTCCCCCGCACCGAGGAACAGAACCGAATCGCCCGGCCGGATGTTGGATTCGAGAACCTTCTCCACATCTTCAAGTGTGGGAGCATAGAGAATCCGCCCGACTCCCTGGATGCGGGTCATCAGCTGCCGGGAGGATATGCCAGGGCGTGGTTCTTCTCCTGCAGCATAAATCTCGGAAATAACGAGCAAATCCACCCCGCCGAAAGACTGCGCGAATTCATCAAACAGCTGGTCGGTCCGGCTGTAGCGATGCGGCTGGAAGACAGCCACACGCCTGCCTTCGGTGTATTGGCCCAACGCCCGCAGTGTTGCCTGAATTTCAGTCGGGTGGTGGCCGTAATCATCGATGATTGTGGCTCCCCGCCACTTGCCAAGAATTTCAAAGCGCCGTTTGGTTCCCCGGAACTGTGCCAGCCCGGTGCTGAGGAGATCCGGGGGGAAACCGAGTGCAAGCCCGGCGGTGAAGGCCCCGATGGCATTGGCCAGCATGTGAATGCCGGGGAGTTGTATATGAAGCGAACCCACCGGTTTGCCATATCGGAGGACCTTGCAAGAGGATCCTCCCGGCTCGAGATGGATTTCGATTCCACGGACATCGCAGGTTTCTGAAAAACCATAGGTGACAAAATCCTGGCCGAAAGACCTCCGTGCCAGCGCATACAGATGCCGGCAGTCCCCGCACAGGATTCGCCGTGAGGAATTCTCGACCCGGCTGATGTAGTCAACAAAAGCCTGCTGAAGGGAGGGGATATCTCCATAGAACTCGAGATGGTCATCCTCCACATTGGTCACCAGAGCCAGATAAGGTGAGAGCTCGAGAAAGGAGCCATCGCTTTCATCGGTTTCGACAACGCAATAGGGATCGGCTCCAGCGCAGGCATTCCCTTCGATGGCATGAAGGTACCCCCCCACCAGGATGGTTGGATCCAGGCCGGCCGCACGCAGGGCCATGGCAAGCATGGAAGTTGTCGTTGTTTTTCCATGAGTCCCGGCGACACCCAGGAGCTTCTGGCCCTGAGTCAGCCGGGCCAGGAGGGTTCCCCTTCGGACCGAGGGGATATGGAACTGGCGCGCACGGATCCTTTCGGAATGCTCTTCCGAGACGGCGCTTGAATAGACCAGCAGGTGCGCGCCTTCAACCAGCTCCGGATGTTCCCCGAGGCGGATCACAGCTCCATGAGCGGCCAGGCCGCGAGTCTGGTCATTCTCACGGTTGTCGGCGCCGGTGACACGAGCGCCTCTGTCAAGGCAGATCCGGGCCAGCGCGCTCATTCCAATGCCTCCGATGCCGGTGAAATGAATGGAAACACCAGGACCGATCTTGGGGATTTCTTCGGCATCTTTGAGGTATCTCATAATCTTCACTCTCGGTGTGTCGATCTCAGAAACGACGCTGCTCATCGAGTTTTCCCCCTCGCAATATCACTTAAAGAATCGATTATCGAATCGACCGGATTGGCTGATGCGGCGGCATGACCCATTGAGGTTCTTTTTCCAAACAGCGACAGGGCCGCCCGGTCGAGGCTTTCGGCATCAAGGCATGAATCCTCCAGGAGGACACCTGGATTGGTCTGAATAAATGACTCCGCATTCAGCATCTGGTGATTGCGGGTCGCATGAGGGTATGGAACCAGGACAGCCGGCTTGCCTACCGCCTCGATCTCGGCACAGGAAACCGCACCGGAACGCGAGACTACAACATCTGCACAGGCATAGGCTTTCCCCATCTGATGCAGGTGCCCGACAGGAACCACATTGTCTGTGGAGAGGCTGTCTTCAACCCAGGCTTTGTTGGCCACACCAGTCTGCATCAGGATCTGCCAATCAGGCTGTTCATTCACCCAGCGTTCGGCCAGTTTGAGGCCGGCGGCGCACAATGTGCGCGCACCCTGGCTGCCACCGAAGATAAAAAGGGTCTTCCTTTCGGGGTTGAGGCCGAGGTCCGCATACCACTGCGGAGATGGCGGAAGCACGATTCCTTCACGCAGAGGCATTCCGACCACCTGGCTTCTGGCTTTGAGCGGTTCCCCTGTAAGGGGTCTGGTGAGCAGAACTGTTGCCGCTTTCCTGGCATAACGTGCAACGACCAGGCCGGGAACCACATTCTGCTCATGCAGAGCGAATGGCACTTTCAAAGAGCAGGCAGCGGAAACGACCGGCGCACTGACATAGCTGCCAAGCGCAAAAAGGACATCCGGTTTCTGGCTGCGAAGTGTCTGAATGGCGATATGCCGCCCTGCGACAAAACGCGACAAGGCACGGAGATTCTCCAAAGTCCAGCGCCGTTTAAGCCCCTGAAGAGGGATGGCAGTATAAGGAACCCCCAGATTGCGGGCCTCCGTTTCTTCGAGGCTGGAGGGACGGCCGAACCAATGAACTTTATGGTTGCGTGAAAGCAAGGCTCCGGCAACTGCCACAGCCGGATAAACATGCCCGCCGGTGCCACCCGCTGCAATGGCGACTTTCATGCCATGGCCCTCCCGGTGCCGAATGGATTTGGCTTCACACGGTTATGGCCCCGCAGAAGGTGGTTATGAGTCGAGAGGCTGACATTGAGCAGAATCCCGATGCCGATCATGGTCCAGGTCAGCGATGACCCTCCATAAGACAGCAGGGGAAGCGTAAAACCTGTCGTTGGCGCCAGCCCGGTTACAATCGCCATATTCAGAAAAGCCTGTGTTCCGATCAGCAGTGTAATGCCCAATGCCAGCAGGGATCCGAAGGGGTCGGTGCATGCTGCTGCGACCTTCAGCCCGACCAGGCAGAGAAGGAAATAGCCGGTGACAAGGATGCTGGTGCAGGCGAAACCGAGTTCCTCGCCGACTACAGCCATGATGAAATCGGTATGAGCGCCATATAAATAAGCGGACAGGGCTGCATCGCTGTTTCCCAATCCTCTTCCCAGCCAGCCGCCTCTCGAAAAAGCATCTTTGGCCTGCTGCAGCTGGAAAGAATCTGTCCCCAGGAAACTTTCAATACGGCCAAGGGCTTCGGGGCTGGTGGAGATGACCACACCGAGGGCCACCGAGGCGATTGCGCCCAGGATGAGGACCTGCGAGAAACGCCCCACTGCAATCATCCAGAGCAGCAGCAGCGACAGGCAGAGGTGAACAGCCACTCCCTTGTCGGATTCACACAGGATCAATCCAATGCTCAGGCAGAAGATCGGCAGGGAAGGCAGCATCGCAAAGAAGTTTGTCGTTCCCCGGGATGCTTTGCGTGAAAGATACCAGGCGCAGAATATCACCAGGGTCAGCTTGACCAGTTCGGAAGGCTGCAGGCGGAAGCCGAATACCTGCAGCCAGCTGCGCGACCCATTGATGATGCGTGCCTGCACGGGCAGATTGTTGTTGGCTGGAATGAGGAACAGGGCTGCCTGGAGGCAGAAGGTGACCAGCAGCAGCCAGCCGATCTTTTTTCCCCAGAGCGGGTAATCCACCAGGACCGCTGCACCCATGGCCATGAAGCCGATCAGCACCCAGCAGATCTGTTTCACAAATGTGTTCAGCATCGAGGCTCTCCGGAGTGAGTCCTTCTGACGCAGAGATTCGAGGAGTTGATTGGGGTCGAGTTCCTGGGCATTCGCCGATTTGGTTTCAGCCTGCAGAATTGCCGATTCGACCGCCTTTTCCCAGGCCGGGCGCGATTCTTTGCGGTAGTCCGAAAAGGCGCTGCTGGAATAGACCATGATCAGCCCAAACAGCACCAGAAGGGTGGTGAAGCAGAAGATCATGTGTGGAGCCATGCGGTCAATCCAGCGTTTCATGAGCTGCGGGCCTCCAGTTCATGAACCCATTTTCGGAAATGCTCGCCACGGTCTTCAAACGAATTAAACTCATCAAACGATGCTGATGCAGGAGCCAGAAGAACTGTGTCTCCCGGGGCGGCAGCACCTGAGGCCCAGGCGAATGCCATCTGCAGGGAGTCTTTAACTTCAACCGGCAGATGGCCGGCAAGGGCATCACGGAAGCGGTGGCGATCCTGCCCGAAACAGACAACCCGTCGCGGCTTTCTCTCCCTGGCGGCTGCAGCCAACTCCGCGAGATCTTCACCTTTGCCCTGGCCGCCAACCAGCCAGATCAAAGGGCCTTCAGTGGAAAACAGGGCGGCAATGGCGGCATGGGCGTTGGTCGCTTTGGAATCGTTGATATAGGTGACGCCACCTACTGCCGCAACCAGCTCCAGGCGGTGCGGAAGCCGAACAGGATGCTCGAAGAGCCGGACTGCCTGATCCACATCCACACCAAGGGTTGCCAGAACAGCGACACAGGCCATGATGTTTTCGACATCATGGGGAAAATAGCCCTCCGTATTGACGCCACGGCTCCACTCAGGGCCGCCGCCGCGCCATGCCAGCTGGTTTCCGGTCAGGGTCAGGCCATCGAGAGAGACCTTGAGATCACGGCCATACCAGAACAGCCGCCCCCGGGTTTTCTGAAGGATCGGGAAGTCCGATAAACTCCGGTGCAGCAGCAGGACATCCTCGATTGTCTGGTTCTGCAGGATTCGCGCCTTGGCGGCGACATAAGCCTCCATCGAACCATGATGGCCAAGGTGGTCGGGGGCGATATTGAGGATCACCGCAATATGCGGATGAAATGTTTCGATTGTTTCAAGCTGGTAGCTGCTGACTTCGATCACGACGACATCGGCCTGCCGGCCGCTGTCGATCCATTCGGTGATCGGTGTCCCCAGATTGCCGATAGCGGCGGCTTTGCGGCCCGCCTGCCGCAGGCCTTCGGCGATGTTGGTGACAACGGTTGATTTGCCATTGGTTCCGGTAACCGCGACAATCGGGACCTGTATTTCATTGCAGCCGATTTCGAGTTCCCCGACGACAGGAATCTTTTTCTCCCGGTAAGGTGCCAGGAGAAGTGGAGGAATGCCAGGACTTGTCACCACCAGGTCCACATCAAGAGGCAGATCTTTGACACCGAGGCCCACCTGGATCCCGAGCGTTGAGAGTTCAGCCGCTCTCTGCTGCAGGACCTCATCGGAGCTGGAGTCCACAACATGGACCTCATGCCCACGCCTGGCGAGAAATGCGGCCACCGCTTTCCCACTGATCCCAAGCCCGATTACAAGTGTCTTTTTCGATTTCTTTCCAGGCATAGCCTTACCTTGTTTTCAGGGTCGCCAGTCCGACAACAGCCAGCAAGGCTGCAACAATCCAGAAACGGGCGATGATCCTGGATTCCGGCCACCCCAGCTGCTCAAAATGATGATGCAGTGGAGTCATCCGGAAAACACGTTTTCCTGTCAGTTTGAAGCTGGTGACCTGAATGATGACCGAAATGGCTTCAGCCACAAAAATTCCCCCAACGACAGGGAGCATAATTTCCTGATGAACCAGCACAGCAATGGTTGCGATTGTCCCACCCAGCGCCAGGGATCCGGTATCCCCCATGAAAACCTCAGCCGGATGGCAGTTGTACCATAGAAACGCGAGTGATGCTCCGACCAGAGCGGCACAGCAGACTGCCAGCTCTCCAGCACCACGAACATAGATAATCCAGAGATAACCGGTGGTGAAATCGACCCGCCCGACCAGGTAAGCCACCAGGGCATAAGCCGATGCGACAAAGAGGACGCAGCCGATCGCCAGCCCATCCAGGCCATCGGTGAGGTTGACCGCATTTGAAGTGCCCACCAGGATCAGAATCACCCAGGGGATATACAGGATGCCCAGCGGGATCAGCCATTTGACGAACAGGGTTGTGATGCTGTATGGCGCAGCAGCAACCGCTTCATCGGCATTGGCTCGGAACAATGTTTCTGGTGGAAAATAGTAAATGACGAGCGCAATCCCGCCTGCGACAAGACACTGCCAGGCCAGTTTTGACCTGGCGGAAATGCCTTTATGATTGCGTCGGGAAAGTTTGGCCCAGTCATCCTTGGCGCCAATCAAGCCGAATCCGGCAGCAGCACACAGGGTAAGCCAGACCATTGAGCTGTACAGATTGCCGCAAATCAGAACTGCGATGAAAAACGAAGCCAGGATGAGTATCCCTCCCATGGTGGGAGTTTCGGCTTTGCTTTTGTGGCGCTCATAAAGATCGGGAATGCCTTCTCCGCGGATCTGCTGGCCGATTTTTTTCTTCCGCAGCCAATGGATGAACAGAGGGCCGCACAGGATCCCCGACAGGAGTGCGACAGCCAGAGCCAGGGCGGCTCTGACTGTCAGATACCCGAAAATCCGGAGCGGCGCATAGGCCTCGAAACCGAGCTGATAGATGAAATAGAGCATTTTCCTGTACGACTTTATGCGGCTTCGGTTTCGTAAAATTCTTTCAGCAGAGGATCTTCGTTGACCCTCAGCCTTTCCTCAGCAAGTTCCTCATCCGCTTCCCTTTCAAGCTCCTCAGGACTCTCAGCGAACAAAATCAACATAACAGCCCCCCCCTTAACGGCATTCAGCCGAAATGACGGGTCAAGGCCTCCAGGATACCTTCCATTTTCATCCCCCTTGACCCCTTCACCAGCACCACATCCGAGGGCTCCAGCAACCGAATCAGCTCTTTCGAGGCAGTATCAATATTTTCAAACCAGCGAATGCACTGATTTGACAATCCAGCATTTCTCGCACCCTGAACCAGGTGGCGGGTCAACGGGCCAACGGCGACCAGCAGGTCGACATTTCCTGACCCGATGGTGTTTCCCACCATCTCGTGGAGTTCCGGGCTTCTCTTTCCAAGGTCCCACATTTCACCTGCGACAAAAACCTTGCGGCGCTCGAGGAAGGTCTCAAGAAGCCTCTGAGCCGCAGCCATCGAGACCGGGTTGGCATTGTAGTGATCCGCAATGAGGGTGATGGAGCCGGCCAGGTTGATAATCTGGCACCTTCCGGGAAGCCCCGAAAAAGTCTGCAAACCCTCGATCACACTTTCGAGAGACAGCCCGGAACTGACCGCGGCTGCGGCGGCAGCAGTCGCCGCATAGACCTGGTGGAGGCCGGGGACCTGAAGCGCAACTTCACCTTTTCCGGCCGGGGTCTCCAGCATGAAACCATAGCACCCCGAGGTCCTCAGGGTGGGATCGACTGCATGATATTCGGACCCTTTTTCAGTTCCGAAGGTGATGACGCCAGCTTCAGTGACCGCTGCGAGATCCTCCCGGAAACGGGAACCCTGAGGGATCACCGCTTTTCCATCGGGGGGCAAACCTTTGAGCAGTTCGCTCTTTTCCCTGAAGACTCCCTCGATGCTGCCCATGCGCTCCAGATGGGCTTCAGAAATCGCTGTCACAACCCCAGCCTGGGGCTGTGCGATTTCAACAAGGCGCTTCATTTCACCCGGGCGGTCAGTGCCGAGTTCGAGCACCAGCCACTGGTCATCCGGCTCGACATTCATCAGAGTTTTAGGCAGGCCGACCAGGTTGTTGTAGTTGCCTTCGGTCGCTTTGGTTTTCATGACTCTGCCGACAGCATGGCGGATAAATTCTTTGGTCGAAGTTTTTCCGACGCTGCCGGTAATCCCTACGACACGGGCCGAGGTTTTATTGCGGAGCAGCCGAGCCAGTTCACCCAGCGCATAGAGGGTATCCGGCACTCGAACGCATGGGATTTCAATACCTGGAAGTTTGTTGTTCTGAATCACAACCCCAAGAGCCCCCTTTGCCAGCGCTTCCCGGCAATAATCATGGCCGTCGAAATTTTCACCAGGCAAAGCCCAGTACAGGTCGCCTTCCTGGATGGTTCTCGAATCTGTTGAAAGGCTGGCAACGACACAATCGCCATCCAGCCTTTCCAGCTGCCCTTCCGCAGCCTGTGCGATTTCCCTGAGTGTGACCGGCAGCATCAGATCAGCACCTCAGGCTTTCTTCTTTGCAAATCCAAGCCGCTCCAACTCGGCAGCCGCCACCAGCCGGTCATCGAAAGGGTGGCGCACCCCCTGGATTTCCTGATAGGTTTCATGCCCCTTGCCGGCAATCAGGACGATGTCGCCGGGCTTCGCCAGCTGCATGGCTGTATGAATCGCTTCCTGGCGATCCGCGATGCAGAGATAAGATGAACCCCGGTTGCCGATCATTCCCACTTCCATGGCTTCGAGGATTTTTTCCGGATCCTCGGAGCGTGGATTGTCGCTGGTCAGAATCACCAGTTTGGAGTTTTCCTGAGCGATGCTGGCCATCAGGGGGCGCTTTTTGCGGTCACGGTCCCCGCCGCAGCCGATGACACAGATCAAGCGGGCATGGAGGACCTCATTGAGAGTTCCCAGGACGTTTTTTACACCATCAGGTGTGTGTGCATAATCCACAAAGACTTTGAAAGGCTGGCCGCAATCCACCGCCTCAAGCCGCCCGGGAACACAGGTTGACTGCCGAATTCCCTCTTCGATGACTTCGAGTGGGATATCCCGGCTCAGGCAGGCTGAAATCGCTGCCATCAGATTGTACAGGTTATGGCGCCCAACCAGTGTAGAAACCACCTGCAGGCGCCCCTGGGGCGTGGCCAGAACCGCATGGATTCCCTCGGAGCTGAGCTGATAGTTGAGCGGCCGGACCTGCGCGGGTGTTTCATAGCCATAGGTCAGGATATGGCGCGGGGCGAGATCCTGATACCAGCGCTGCGCCCAGGGATCATCCAGGTTCAGCACAGCAGTCCCCTCAGGCTTCAGGTACTGGGTAAACAGACGGTGCTTCACCGCCGCGTAATTTTCCATGTTGCCATGAAAATCGAGGTGTTCATGAGACAGGTTCGTGAAGACAGCGGTATCGAATAAAAGGGTGTCGATGCGGTGCAGTTCGATGGCATGGGAGGAAACCTCCATGACCACTTTGGCAACCCCGGCAGATCGCATGGCCGCCAGGCCTTCCTGAAGCTCGGAACTGAATGGAGTGGTGTGCGGAGCAGGCTGGCAGTGCCCCGGCCAACGGTATTCGATGGTGCCAAGCAGGCCGATTTTCTCCCCACCCGCCTGTCCGATAGTCTCAATCAAATAAGTGGTCGTGGTTTTGCCATTAGACCCTGTCACCCCAATCAACTGGAGATCATCTGCAGGAGCCTTGTAGATATTCCTCGACACGACTGCAAGCGCACCCAGGGTGTCTGGAACCTGGATCCAGCAGGGAGCTTCAACCGGTTCCTCAACAAGAAATGCTGAAGCGCCTCTTTGAAGAGCCTGCTGAGCATAGAGGTGGCCATCGGTCTTTTCACCGCGCAGAGCGACAAACAGATCGCCCGCCTGGACATTGCGGGAATCATAAACCACCCGGGAGATGTCCGGATCGGAATCTCCCATCCGGGTGATGATCGGAAGATCGCGGATTATTTCAGATAACAGCATGGTTCCAATAAACCCCCGTTCATCCTTTCAATCGAATCTGGCCCCTGCCGGCCAGCTGCTGTTTTCATCCAGGTCCGAATCACTGAGCTGGGCATCCTGGCTTTCCAGATCGATGCCAGCATCCTCCACCAGGATCACCTTTTCAGGTTCCGGCTTGATATCTTTGCGATTCCTGCTGTTTTTCTTTTCAAGGCGTGGCTCCAGGAAATCCGGAGGAACATGGAGATAGGGCAGTGTGTTATCGACGATTTCCCGGAATACCGGCGCCGCAGCTGTCGCTCCAAAACGAAGTTTCTCCGGCTCATCGATCAGCACGACCACCACAATCGCTGGTTTTTCAGCCGGGGCGAATCCGGCAAAGCTGAGAACACGATGGGATTTCGAATAGGCCCCATTGATAACCTTCTTGGCAGTTCCGGTTTTTCCACCGACTTTGTACCAGTTGCTGCGGGCATACAGTTTTCCTGTTCCGCGCTCACAGACATCGAGGAGCATTTCACGGACCTGTTGAGCCACCTCTTCCCGGACCACACGCTTGCCTCGTTTGGGGCGCGAAGGAAAATGATTGCCGTTCCGGCTGGAGACATATCCCTTGATGATGTGGGGAGTGACCTGGACTCCCCCATTGGCCAGGACACAGTAAGCGGATGCCAGGCCAATCGGCGAAACCGAAATCGGGCCGGCGCCGAATGCCACCACCAGCATGTCGTTCAAGTTCCAGGTTTTCCAGTCTTTGAGGACCATTTCCACTTCGCCGGGAAGGTCGATGCCTGTTTTCCCTCCAAATCCAAAATCCACCAGATAATTATAAAACATTTCCCTGCTCGGCTTGGTTGGATCGAAGTGTTCCATGGCCTCGGCAATCTTGCCGACTCCGATATTGCTCGAAAAAACGAGCACATCACCGACCGGGACTTTCCCCATGCGGTGTTCGTCACGAATAGGAATCGGTCGGATTCTGGGAGGGAGATAGCGGGAGCCACCTTCACAATCGATGATGGAATCGATGTGAATAGCCCCGCTGTCGAGTCCAGCGGCCACAACGAATGGCTTGATGGTCGAACCCGGCTCGAAACGATTGGTGATGCAGTGGTTCTTATCCCGGTCTCTCTGCCCAGCCAGGTAATAATCGCCGAGATGATCGGCATCGAAGAACGGGTAATTGGCCATGGCCAGGACTTCACCGGTCTGGGGTTCCATGACCACTGCCATGCCTGATTTGGCATTATAGGTTTCACACATCCGCCCCAGGGCTTTTTCACTGATCCACTGGATGGTTTCATCGATGGTCAGGACCACATCGGCGCCTCGCAGTGGAACCTCTCGCATGTAGTCGAAATCGAGGATGGCCTTGCGATCCCCCATGCGTCGTGCATGGACATTGATGACTTTTCCAGCAAGGCGGCTTTCCTCGGATTTTTCGATCCCTGCTGCACCCTGGTTGTCGATGTTGACATATCCAATGAGCTGGCTGGCAAGTTCGCCTTTGAGATAACACCGTGCCGGCTCAGGTGAAAAATCGATGCCTTCGAGGTTCAATTTCCGGATGGCATCAGCCTGCGGGGCGGAAATGCGCCTTTGCAGCGCGATTTCCTCGCGAGGGAGAGTGAGGCGTTTCTCGAGCTGATCGCCGGGAACACCGAGGACCGGGGATAATTCGCCAGCCACACGTTTTGGTTCCTTGATCTTGGCTGGATGAGCCACCAGGTTTTCTTTTTCTGAATTCCAGACAAGCAGGCGCATATTACGGTCGAGAATCACTCCACGATCCGGTTTCCAGGTGATATTCCGCTTGCTTTCGATACGGCCCGCTTCTGCCAGCACCTCGTGCTTGACCACCTGAAGGTCATAAAGACGCCACTGGAGCACCACGACAGCCACCAGAGTGATGAGCGCGGTTTTCATGATGCGTTGCCCGATTACCTGACTGAAGGTTTCATTCATTTCGGTCAATCCAAACAATCGGCCAGCGATTCGGTTCCAGCTCCAGCGAAGCGGATTTGACAATTCCTGCCAGTTGATCCAGGCCTTCCCATTCCATCAGCGAGGATCTCTGTTTTTCCCGTGCCTCAGTCAAACGAACTTTATGGCGCACCAGGACACTCAGTTCATATCCCAGGCGTTTTTCCTCGATGTTCTGAAAAACGAAGACCACGATCTCCAGGAAGATGAGCAGGAGCAGTCCATAAAATCGAAACCAGGGCACCAGCCCATGACCAGGAGTTTCTGCCATCGTTTTTCGAGCTCAAGGTTTTGCCGGAAGATCCGATACCTTTATGCGTTGTTTTCAAAGCCGCCATGCGGCTTTGGTCTCCCCCCAGAGACCTCCCTGCTGAGGGGTTTTTTCTCAGCCCGTTTGTCTGCGAATGACCGACCTGAGTCGTGCGCTCCGCGCCCGGGGGTTCTGCTCCACCTCCTCCGGCTCGGGGCGAACCGCTTTCGGAGTCTGGAGAGCCGCCCACCCGGCCAGTTCCCCGCGAATCGGGATCCGCGCCAGGATGGGATCGGACTTCCCGCTCCATTCCAGAAAGGTCTGCTTCACCAGGCGGTCTTCCAGGCTGTGATAGGCCAGGATGACCACTCTTCCCCTCTCCGCCAGGCAGCCGGGAATGGCCTCGAGGAACATCTCGAGACGTTCCAGCTCCCGGTTGACCAGGATGCGCAGCGCCTGGAAGGAACGGGTGGCTGGATGAACCTTTCCAGCCCGCGCCCGTCCGGGAAGCAGGAAAGAATGACCCGGGTCAAATGGTCGGTCGTTTCGATCGGACCCAGGTTTCTCTCCCTCGCTATCGCTTTCGCGATGGCATGCGCCCGGAGCTCCTCCCCATATTTTCGCAGAATGTCCCGGATCTCCTGTTCGGAGGCCGAGGCCAGAAAACCCGCCGCTGAAAGGGGCGCATCGGGGTCCATCCTCATATCGAGTGGACCGGCTTTCTGGAAGCTGAACCCGCGTGACCCCTGATCGATCTGTGGAGAAGAAACCCCCAAATCTGCGAGGATTCCATCCACCTTTTCGATATCGAGGTCCCGGAGAACCCTTTCCAGCTCATCCGAAGGGGCCTGGACCAGGTTCACCCGGCAAGGCCATCCGGTGCTGATTGACCGGCATCTTCCGATGGCCTCCGGATCGAGATCGAGACCGATCAAATGACCGGAAGGGCCGATTTTCTCAGCGATTCTTCCTGCATGTCCGCCACTTCCAAGGGTGACATCCACCATGGTGTCTCCCGGCTGTGGATCGAGATACTCGAGGGTTTCCCGCAGCATGACAGGCTGATGGGAAACGGCCGAGGACTGGGATCGGCCATGCAGTTCATATTTTTTCTTGAAGTCAGGAAATGAACCCGCCCTTCGGAGGGGGGAATGGAGTCTGATTTGAAGCGGCTCCATTCATAACCCCCCGAACCGGTCGGGTCGAGGCCGCTGATGGCGGGCGCATACGAGCGTTTGGCTCTCCCCCCAGAGATCCCCCAGCATCCAGCGGCCAGTTCCCATGTGAGCTGTTGGTCTGCCGATTCAGGAAAAAGTTTCCGGATCCCCTAAACCCGGCAACTTATTGAATCCCGAATCTCAAACCGGGCGCTCCCTCCCCTGTTCCCCGAAATCCTCCTCAATCTTTTCCCGGAGACTGTCCTTGCGAGACTGGGCCATTGCGCCCTGCTCCACGCTGGACAGCGCTTCATCAAGCTCCACCCGATCCCGGGTTTCCATATCTTTATATCGCATCCCAGAGTGCAGGATGACCTTGTTCCAATCCCCGAGCAGGACCAGGTCGCGGTCCTTCTCTTTGTGCAGCAGGAAGCCATCCAGCAACCTTTCCGGCAAAGTCATGCGCCCCTGGTTGTCAATCGCCACCAGGCTGGCGCCCCCGAAGATTTCACGACGGGCACGGCGGACTTCGGGATTATGCGACCCCTGGCCATTGAGAGCCTCCGCCAAAGTGGAATATTCCTCCTCGTCAAAAAGCCCGAGTGAATTATCATACCAGCGAGATATAAACACCTGTGAGTCGAGGCGGCGGCGGAGTTCCGGAGGAAGAACGAGACGGTTCTTTTCATCCAGTGTCCTCTCAAAGTATCCGACCAGACCCGCCATTATCAGCCTCGCTCGATTTCATGGGTTAAGATGGGAAAACATGGAATCCATCAACAATTACCCATGTCATGTGTGGAATATGCTGGATAATTCTTCCCCTGTCAAGAAGGAAGTCTGATTCTTTACCAATTTTTTTCAAGCTGACAAAAGACTTGGGGAGAGGATCACCCAGGGACCGACATGGAGCCGGGGATTGCTTTTTAATCACAGATCATTCACAGATAAATGGATGGTTTTTCACAGATCATCCACCAGCGAGGGGGTGGGTCAGATCCCTCTCAGGGAAACCCACCCAACCCCTCAAACCTCAACATGTTGTGGTGATGAGTGGCATTATAATCGATATATATGCTTGACAGGGAAGAAACTGAAACCTTATAGTCTGTTCCTCGTCAGGGTCAAAAGACCTGCTCAACACTGTCCTCGACAAGTCCAGAACAGGGGGGTATCCCGGGACGGAATGGATTCCGGGAAGACCGTCAGGGGGAGAATATGAAGCTCAAGCGGATATCGACCAGCGGATTCAAATCGTTCGCTGACCGCCTCAACCTCGAATTCGGAGATGGCATAACCTGCATTGTCGGCCCCAATGGGTGCGGGAAGAGCAATTCTTCGGATGCGGTTCGGTGGGTTCTCGGTGAACAAAGCCCGCGTGCACTGCGTGTCAATCGCATGCAGGATCTGATTTTCAGTGGAACATCTGACCGCAAGCCGGAAGGCATGACGGAAGTCCGTGTGGTTTTCGACAATGAAGATGGCTCCCTCAGCCTGCCATTTGCCGAAATCGAAGTCAGCCGGCGCCTGTACCGTTCAGGAGAATCGGAGTACTTCATCAATAAAGAGGCGGTGCGGCTCAAAGACATCACGGACCTGTTTGCGAATACGGGAGTTGGCACCCACAGTTATTCCCTCCTCGAGCAGGGGCGAGTGGATGCCATTCTGAAAGCAAAGCCCAATGAGCGCCGGGAGATCTTCGAAGAAGCTTCAGGAATCACCAAGTATCGCCTGAGGCAGGATGAAGCGCTGCGCAAACTCAAGCGGGTCAGCCAGGATCTGCAAAGGGTTGAAGATATTATCGGTGAGCTGTCGCGCCAGGTGCGCTCTCTCAAGATACAGGCCGGAAAGGCATCACGATATAACGAAATGCACCTGGAGCTGCACCATAAAGAGCTGGTGCGCCTCTGGAAGCAGAAGATCCAGCTCGACGACAAGCTGGCGGGACTTCGGCAGGCGCTTGAAAAAGCCCAGGAGCTTCGCCAGTCCCTTGAGGATCAGTTGAGCAAAGGGGCGGCTGAATCGGAAGAAGCCCGCAAGCATGTGGAATTGACACGCGAAGGCCTGATTCGTTTTCAGGGGATCAAAAGCGAGCTCGAAAGCGAAAACCGGCGCCTGGATGATCAGCTCAGCCACTGCCGGGCGATGGAATCTGAACTGACCCGCCAGGGCGAACACACCCAGGAGCTTGAGAAGACGCTCCTGATGGAAAAAGAGGAGGCTGAATCCTCCATCGAGGCCAGAAGTGAGATCGAAGAAAAGCTTCGCCGGGAGCTGGTTGAATTTGAGATTGAGGAAAATCTGCTGGCAGCCCAGGCGGCAGAAGGGCAAAGCGATTACCAGCAGGCGAGAAAAACCGCCGAACAGACACATCAGCAGGTGACCAGCTCCGAACGGACCCTCGATTCTCTGACACGCGAGATCGAGATGCTGGAACGTGAAGCCGGGAATCTTTCCGAGCGCCGGAAACATCTGGCCGATCAGGCACAGGAAGCCGTTCAGGAACTGGAAGCGGTGGATGCCAAAATCACCGCTGCCATGACCGAACACGAAGACACCCGGATCGACCTGGATCGCGAGGAAAAGAGCAAGGCAGAGTTGACCGAACGGCTGAACGAGCTGGAGCGTGAGATTGCCATCGAACGGCGTGAGAATGAGAAACTTCATGCCGATCGAAGCCGTTTGAACCATCGGCTGGAATCCCTGCATGAGCTTCAGGTCCAGCATGAAGGCCAGGGGGAAGGGATCAAGCAGGCCTTTCAGCGACGGAGCCGTGGAGAGGAACCCTTTACCGCCCTGCAGGGGGTCCTGATTGAAAAAATCCGTGTTGCGCCGGGCTGCGAAGATGCCATTGAAAGCGCATTTTCGGCCTGGCTGCAAAGCGCGATCTGTGGCGATGCCTCACAGGCGGTATCGCTGCTTGAAGCCCTGAGGAAGGAAGGCTCCGGACGATTGACCTGTGTCCTGGCGGATGTCGCCCAGTCAAAAAACAGCACCCGCCGGCCCGCCGCAATAAACACAATCCAGGAAAAGATTCCCGGGGCTTTGTCTGCGCTGGAAATCGTGGATGTTGAGGCGGACTACATGGGGCTAGTCCAGCCATTCCTCGAGAAAACCATCATCGTGGAGGATCTCGGGCAGCTTTCCAGTGCGATTGAGCTGCTCGAGGAAGGGTGGATTGCTGTCACCCGCCAGGGCGAAGTGGCGCAATACCCCGGCTTCATCTCGGGGGGGCGGGTGGTCACGACCGGATTTCTCAAGCGGCAGAGTGAAATTGCAACCCTCACCCAGCAGCTTGGCGAATTGAATGCCCTCTGGCAGGAGAGCGAGGAAAAGCTTCAGGCGCTTCGTGAGGGCCGCCGTGAAACCTCTGAGGAACTTAAAGCCTGTGAAGGCTCGATCCGCGACCTGGTGATTCGCAAGGCGGCCCGCCATGAGGAAATGCAGGGACTTGCCAGGCTGCGCACCAAGATCGACAAGACGCTCGAGAATACTCGTGCCGAGCTGGAAAGAATCGATACCCATCAGGTTGACCTTTCACAGAGAAAGAGTTCCGCATGTGAGAAGCGCACACAGATCTCGGACAACCTGCAAAACGAGCAGGAAGCAGCCCATCATGCAGCCGGGGAGCTTCAAAGGATCGAGGGAGCGCTGCGTGAACTGCAGGCACGCCATCACCGCCACCGGGAAACCACCATTGCCATCAAAAAGGATCTGGAGCGATGCCAGCATGAGATCCAGCAATCCCGCCAGCGCCACGGCCACCTCGAGCAGCGCATCGCCAAATTGAAGGTGGAGGAACAGGAGCGCGAGGGGAAAATCTGGGAGGTTCTTGACAGGAAGAGCCAGGCTGAGGAGGCGCTCAAGCAGCTGTTCGAGAAAGTGGACCGGGTCGAACAGGATCTTGCCGAGCAGGAAGCCAATCTGGCGCAGATGGAAGAACGCCATCGGGGAATTGAAGAGCAGGCTGGGCAGATTCGTGACATGCACCAGTCAAGGGTTGAAGAAATACAGCGGATGGAGTTGGAAGGCCATCGTGGAACCATCGAGCTGGAAAACCTTGACCGACGCCTGGTGGAGGAGCTGCAGTCGGACTGGGAGCAATGCCAGAAAATTGCTGAGGAGGCTGGCGAGCAGGGGATCAGCCTCGACCTGCTCTCATCCGATATCGCCGGCCTGAGAGAAAAGATCAGCAGGATGGGGGAAATCAATCCGCTGGCGGTCGAAGAGTATGCCGAGCAGAAGGAGCGGCTGGATTTTCTCACCCGGCAGCAGGATGACCTGGTGAAGGCGCGTGGTTCTCTTCAGCGAACCATTGCCGAGGTGACGAAATCCGCACGCAAACAATTCCTCGATACCTTCGAGCAGATCCGCCAAAACTTCAACCGGACATTCCGCCGTATTTTTGGAGGAGGACGCGCCGATCTGATGATCCTCAATGAGGCTAATGTGCTCGAGAGTGGTGTGGAGATTTTCGCGCAGCCACCCGGAAAGAAATTACAGTCGATCACCCCTTTCAGCGGTGGTGAAAAGAGCATGACCGCCATCGCCCTGCTGTTTGCAATCTACCAGGTGAAAGCCAGTCCATTCTGCTTCCTGGATGAGGTGGATGCAGCGCTGGATGATGCCAATGTGGACCGCTTTGCGAGGCTGCTGCTGGATTTCAAACACCAGACTCAGTTCATCATTGTCACGCACAACAAACACACGATGGCAGCGGCGGATCGCCTGTATGGTGTGACCATGGACAAGCCGGGTGTATCAACAGTGGTATCCATGGAGTTTGAGCATCGGTCGAATTATGACCTCAGCCCGCTGCCGGAGGTCGAGGATGATCCCCTGCCCGCTTATGATTACGATGCAGCCCTGGCAACCGATGAAAACAGCGAAGGGGGCGAAGTGGAACCGGCAGCACAGGAGCAGGCGGTTGAGGCAGGGGAGCTGGTCGCTGCTGAAGCCAGCCACCCGGATGAGGATGTGATGGAAAAACCATGGCCTGCGGGCAATGAACACACGGACTGATTGCCATTCCCGGGCTTGAAGGACTCAAGTTCTCTCCGCCTGTCCGGCAGCCTTCAGCATTTTTATCGGGAGATGCCGGTCGAGGTGCCGCAGAAACACCTTCTGGAAGCGCGAGTGTTTTTTTGATATAAGACAGGAACCAATCGAATCGAGCATCAGCTTCCAAAAGCCCCGGAGAGGTGGCCGAGTGGTTGAAGGCACTCGCCTCGAAAGCGAGCAAGGGCTTGCGTCCTTCGGGGGTTCGAATCCCCCCCTCTCCGCCAGATTGGATCCCCCGCTCCTGGATCATTAAAAAAAACTGAATCTTGACACCCCCTGCCTCCCCGGATAGCCTCGAAAAAGAAACATCCAATGCAGATTCATCAGGAATCTTTCCATGGAGGTCTGCCTCGTGCCCGCCCTGCGAGTCTTCTCTTCAATTCTTGTGCTCTGTTCGTTTCTTGCCTCTGAATCCGTTACAGCCGGGAGTGTCCAGGTCAATTCCCTTTTTGAGTTTGCCTCACAATGGAAGACCACTGGGCATGGCCCGAAAAACCTGATCGATCTTTTGAGCGGACACCCCAGCAGCATGATCGAAGTTGTCGGTGCTGCTGGAGGAAATTTCATGATGGGAAGAAGGGATGATGGCGACGATGCCCAGGGATACAGTGATGAGTTGCCACGCCATCAGGTCACCCTGTCGGCATTTCAGATCGGAAAATATGAAGTCACCAACGGCCAGTATGCCGCAGTGCTCAACTATGCCCTGAGCAAAGGCTACCTCAAAAATTCTTCAGGAGGAGCCTACGGCACAGGCGGGCGCGATGTTTATCATAATGGTGTTCTTTTGATCAATGTCGATGACTCGGATGATTGCCAGATCAGTTTCGGCAGCGGCGTGTTTGCAGCCGATTCCAAAGAGGGGATCAGCATGGCCAATTATCCGGTTGTCGAGGTGTCCTGGTTTGGCACCATTGCCTTCTGCAACTGGTTGAGTGAGATGGAGGGACGCGCTGCCTGCTACAATCTCACCACACAGGCAAGAACCAATCCATTCGGCGGCGGGTATCGCCTGCCAACTGAAGCAGAATGGGAATTTGCCGCTGCCTGGGGAGGGTCACATAAAATTTATGGCACAGGATCCGACACCCTGACCGGGAAAAGCTCCTGTAATTACACCATGGACCCGGGCATCGTTCCCGATGATTGTGTCAATCCGAGTGGATTCGGCAGCACACCCTGTCTCTCTCCAGTCGGCTGGTTCAATGGGGTGAATATCAGTCCCAATGGCAATGTTCACACAGTCGACAGCCGCAGCCCCTCCGGATGCTATGACATGTCGGGAAATGCCGCTGAGATATGCGAAGACTGGTATCTGGGAAACTTCTATGGGACCGCACAGGCAACACAACCCAATCCGGTCTGCACCGACCCGTTATCAGGCTTCAGAGTTCTACGCGGGGGTGGCTGGATCGACAATAAAAAGCAGGCCCGCACCGCCAGCCGTTATTTTGTCAACCCGGAGGGCGCTTACGGGACTGTCAGCCATATCGGCTTCCGGGTGGTTCGCTCGAATTAGACAGGCCCGTCTGCGCCGCTGAATTCTGCTGGAGTCCATAATATTACCCACACTCCCGGGGCTGCTGAAAAAAGCATGTCTTTGGTTTTTCACATCCTCAGGAATTCACAATTTGATCCAGGCCACGATCCTCCATGGGCCTTTTGAATTAATGAGCTCCACTTCCCAAAAGGATGGGAAATCTTAAACTGCCTTTTTCAAGCTCTGTCCAGGAGATCCGACCGCAATGAATCACCAATCGAATCATGAAAGCACTTCGATGCCTCAGAATCCAAAGTACCGTTGGTTTGTAGTTGCAATGCTGTGGACCATCGCATTTTTCAATTACGCAGACCGCCAGGCTATTTTTTCAGTTTTTCCACTGTTGGCTGAAGAATTCGATTTGTCGCTTGTACAGAGAGGCTGGCTGGGATCCTCATTCGCGCTGGTATATGGCCTGGGAGCGCCCTTTGCGGGCTGGGTAGTGGATCGAGTGACCAGGAAATCGGCGATTCTGTGGGGATTGCATGTGTGGAGCATCATCTGCATGGCGACAGCGCTTTCGAAAAACTTCACCCACCTGTTGTTTTACCGTGCGGCGGAAGGCCTTGGAGAAACTTTTTACTTCCCGGCCTCCATGTCGATGATCAGCGATTACCACGGCAAGGAAACCCGTTCGCGAGCCATGGGGTTTCATCAAACGAGTGTGTATATCGGGACGATTGCTGGGGGATTTTTCGCCGGATGGATCGGCCAGGTGCATGGATGGCGCTGGTCTTTCATCGTATTCGGAGGCATGGGAGTTCTGCTGGGTGTGGTCCTGCACAAGTTCCTGGTCGAGCCCAGCCGAGGCGCCGCCGAACTGGCGGATGCCGGCGTTTCGGAAAAACAGCATAAAGAGCAGCGGCTCAGCCTGGGCGATTTCATCCGGCTGATCCGCACGACTCCCACAGTTTTGATATTGATGCTGGCCTTCATGTCGGCCAATTTTGTGGCGATGGTGCTGCTGACCTGGATGCCTTCGTATCTCACCGAGAAATTCAACATGAACCTGGCCATGTCCGGGCTGACCGCCACACTTTATGTCCAGCTGGCCAGCATGGCCGCCTCGCCATTGGGGGGATATTTCGCGGATATCATGCGGCGTTATACCCCGGGAGGGCGAATGCTGGTGCAGGCGATCGGATTGTTTTGCGGAGCACCCTTCGTGATCCTGTGCGGGATGACCCAGTCCGTGTTCTGGCTGATCATTGCATTGACTTTCTGGGGATTTTTCAAGGGCCTGTACGATGCGAACATCTTCGCCTCGGTTTTTGATGTGGTACGCCCCGAGGCGCGTGGAACAGCAGCAGGATTCATGAACATGATCGGCTGGCTGGGAGGCGGCGGAACAGCGCCGATCATCATTGGCTACACAGCCGAAAGCTGGGGGCTTGGGCCATCGATCGCCATGGCCTCCGGGGTGTACATTTTTGCGGCAGTGCTGCTGGTGATCGGCATGGTGTTTTTCGTCAAGAAGGATGCAGAAAATATGCAGATGGCCCTGCGCAAAGAAGCCACTGCCTGAAAATTCAAGGAAAACAAAAAAGGACCTCCGAGAGATCAGAGGTCCTTTGGGATCAGCGGAAGTTACCCGCCGCAGTTATCGAAGTTTGATGCCAAGTTCGCGCAATTGGATCTCATCCACATGCGAGGGTGATTTCATCATCAAATCCTCTCCCCGTTGAGTCTTGGGGAATGCAATCGTATCGCGAACAAACGGAAGCCCCATCAGAACCATTACGAGACGATCCACACCCGGGGCGACACCGCCATGGGGCGGTGCTCCGAGTTCGAGGGCACGCAGCAGGTGGCCGAATTTCTCCTCCTGCTCCTCTTCGTTGATTCCAACCAGCTTCATAATCCCCGATTGCAGCCAGCGGTAGTGGATACGTTCGCTGCCGCTGCACATTTCATAGCTGTTGCACACCATGTCAAACTGTGTCGAAAGAGCCGGAAGGGGATCTGTCAGGATGGTGTCGACGTATTCGGGTTTTGGCATGACGAACATGTGGTGGCAGGGGTCATAACGCTTATTCTCTTCATCCCAGAAGAAATAGGGGAAATCGATGATATAGGCGAACGCGAGCAGATCGGGATCCTGCAACCCGGCTTTATCGGCGATTTTGAGGCGGAATCGGCCCAGGCGATCCAGAACAGTATCATGAACCTTGCCGGCCATCATGAAGAGAGTCCCATCGCCACCGCCGGATTCCACACGATCACGCAGGAGGGCCACCTTTTCCGGTGAAAGGAAACGTTTGATCGGGGAGGAGAAATCACCGCCGCTGCAGGATACCCAGACCAGCCCGTCTGCCCCGAGCTCTTTGGCGACTGTCGTCAGATCATCGAGATCTTTGCGGCTGAATGCAGGCGGAGCCGGGCACCAGAAACCACGAACAGTGCCCCCTTCTTCAACCTGCGAACGGAATACCTGGAAATCAGTATCGGCAAACAGGTCGGTGCAATCCCGAATTTCAAGCCCAAAACGGAGATCCGGTTTATCGGAGCCGAATCGATCCATCGCCTCACGATAGGTGAGCCGTGGGAGAGGGGTCGACAGGAACCGTTTCTCAGGAGTGAGGCGTGTCACCAGCCGCAGAATCAGGCCTTCGAGAATCGCCATGATGTCATCGCGCTGGACAAAAGACATTTCGAAATCGATCTGGGTATGTTCGAGGAGCCGGTCGGCACGGGAATCTTCATCCCGGAGGCATCGTGCAATCTGGAAGTAGCGTTCGACACCCCCGATCACCAGCAGCTGCTTGTACTGCTGTGGGGATTGAGGCAGGGCATAAAACTTTCCAGGGAATACACGCGAAGGCACCAGGCAATCCCGCGCCCCTTCCGGAGTGCTTTTGGAGAGAAGCGGAGTTTCAATTTCGGCAAAGTGATTCTCATAAAAATATTCGCGAACCATGCGAACCAGCTCATGGCGGAACTTGATGATTCGTGAAACCGATTCTCTGCGGATGGAGATATACCGATATTCGATATTCTGCTGCTCTGTAATCGGAGATTCATCCGCGACATCGAAGGGGAGGTTGTTGACTGTATTGAGGATGAAAACCTGTGTCACCTCAATTTCAATCTGGCCGGTAGCAAGATTGGGATTCTCGGTGCCTTCCGGACGAGGCTGGATAACACCGACCACCTGAATCACCCACTCGGGATGAACCCTGGAGGCCTGGGCGTGGCAGTCCCCGGGTGAATCGGGAGTAATGCGCAGCTGGATGATCCCGCGGGGATCCCGAAGATCGATGA
Organism: Candidatus Hinthialibacteria bacterium OLB16; assembly: GCA_001567115.1. Lineage (GTDB taxonomy): Bacteria > Hinthialibacterota > Hinthialibacteria > OLB16 > OLB16 > OLB16. Next base: position 25,217 of record LMZT01000007.1, read on the forward strand.
AGATGATACCACCATGATCACGGCAGCGATGCACCCAGCCGGCCAGCCGCACCTCAGATCCAACAGGAAGCGAGGGCAGCTCGGGGGCGTACCAGGTCCGGTAAGGGAGTAAAGGTTTTTGTGTGGGGTCAATCAACGAAATCTGGCTCATGCAAAGTCCTCATCGATCCATCAAGATTCGTGTTCCGGCCAATTGCCATCATAATCGTAGTGGGAATTGCTAACAGAGGGTCTTTATGGGGTCAAGACCGTCACTGCCCAGGAAGGTGAAGAAGGGTTCAGCCAGTCATGCCGATTTTTTTCATCGCAGAGGCAGATTTTGCCATTTTCCTTTGTGAGTGAGCGCTAATCTTGAACACCCGGGCAATGAATGAAAGAATACTCCTGGTGTTTGGAGAATGCTGAAAGCCAAGGGAGAAATTGAAGCCATGCCTGTTTTCAAAAAACCGCAACCCGGAAGGTTTACTGTCGAGCACCCGGTTGAAAAACATTTCCATGATCACGATGAAACCTGGATTATGATGGGGGGGCGCTGCCGGGCTTACATGATCGATCGCGAAGGGAACCGGGAAGAGTTCATCCTCGAAGAGGGGGACATCTGGATGATCGAGGCGGGAATCGAGCATGGCTGCGACCCGATCGATGGGGACTGTTACATTTTCCCATTCGCCGGAACCATCCCGGAAGGCTCACACCAGCCCGGGCATTATTACATGGAGAAGGAGCAGTACATGCCGACTCTGGTGTGCCGGAAAACCCCGCTGGATCGTTACAGGAAAGAAGGATGACCATGCGAACCACAGGCATCGAATATCCTTCTCAAGGCCAGACGGCTTTTTGTGAAATCGGGACGCCACCAGATCCCAAAGAGACAGAAATACTGATCCGGACCCTTTTTTCGGGGATCACAAATGGAACGGAACGCCATGCGCTGATGGCAGAACACCTGTGGGGGCAGTTCCCCAGCCGGCATGGGTACCAGCATGTGGGTATTGTTGAAAAAGCTGGCAGCGCGGTGAAAAACTTCTCTGAAGGTGACAAGGTGTTTTTCGGGCATTATGTCGGACATCGCGCCTGGAATGTCATCGATGCCGCCAGCCCACTGGCTCTGGCCAGCCAGACCCATCTGACCATTCGTCTGCCGGAGCATCCGCAGATCGATGACTATGGCCAGTATGCCCTTCTGGGGGTTGCGGGTGTGGCCATGCGTGGAACTCGGCGATTCCGTGTTGGGCCGACACACAATGTATGGGTGGCCGGAGCGGGATTGATCGGCCAATTCGCTGCCCAGGCATGCCGTGCATTCGGAGCGACAGTCACAGTGACCGATGTCAACCCCGGGAGGCTAAAGAAAGCGGAAGATTTAGGCGCTCACTGTGTATTGGATGCCCGGGATGCTTCGACCGATGAACAGATCCGCGCACGCTCTCCTTACGATGTGATCATCGACTGTGCCGGACAGGGGCCTTTCGTGCGGGATTTATTCGAGAAACATCTTGTCAAGCATGGGTTTGTCGTCGGCCTTCTGGCAGTCAGGACCGATACCGTTTTTCACTGGTCGATGCTGCACATTCCTGAAGGATCGATTGAAGTATCCTGCCATTTCAGTGTGAATGATCTCGAAGCATTGCTGGGGTTCATGCGTGAAGGAGTCATCCTGAGCGAGCCTCTGATCAACACCCGGGCATCGATCGATGAGGCTCTGGAAGTTTATGCAACCTTGCGGGATGAGCCTTCGAAGCTGCTGGGAGTCGTGTTTGACTGGCGTTGATGGCTGTGGGTGCCGAAAGCGCCTCATCTTCCTTGAGGCGGCCATCGACACCCGATATCGAGAAAGTGGATTTACTTCATTGCCCGATGGCATCGGCAACAGACCCTCGCGGCATGTGTGAAAATCCGGGGATCATTTGAACACATTCGCCTGAGCGAGCGGCTGTTCTCCCTTGAGAACCCGGACCAGGTTTTCGACCGCCATGGTGGCCTGGCGGACAACGCTTTCGTAAGTGCGGGACCCGATATGGGGGGTCAGGATGATCCCCTCCACACCCAGGAAAGGACAATCCGGGGAAATCGGCTCCGGCTCGACCACATCCGAGACATAGCCAGACAGCTGCCCTGATTTCACCGCTTCGGCGACCGCCTTCTGATCAACCAATGCCCCACGCGAGGTGTTGACCACCAGGGCGCCTTTTTTCATACGGGATATTCTTGCGGCATTGAGGAACTCCCGATTCTCGGAGGTCAGGTTCATGTGGAGAGCGACGATGTCGGCTTCCAGGAGGACTTCATCGATCGATTTTTTCTGCTCGATGGAGTGCTGGGAAGCGAACAGATCATCCCAGTAAGGATCAAAAGCGATCAGACGCATCCCAAAGGCGCTGGCTCGTTTGGCAACCTCTTTTCCGATACGGCCAAGACCCAGAATCCCCAGCGTCTTTCCCATGAGCTCATGGCCGGTCATGCGCTTCCACTGCCCCTGATGGACCATGGCATTCTGCTGGGGGATTTGGCGGTAGCTTGCCAGAATGAGGCCGAAGGTGTGCTCGGCGACAGTGGTGTGATTCACTCCCGGGCAATAGGTCACCGGAATCCGGTAGTCGGTAGCCGCCTGCAGGTCAATTTTATCCACCCCAATCCCATACTTGCTCAAAACACGGAGGGTCGGACGGCATTTTTCAAGAACCTTGCGTGTAAAAGCATCATCCCCACAGAGAATCCCCTCATAACCACCCACCAGCTCGAGCATCCGGCTTTCCGGCAATGGGCCTCGCTCACAGGTAATGTCAAAGCCCTGGGATTCGAGCATGGCATGGTGTTCTCCCGGGGTATCCTGAAAGGATGTTGTTGTAACCAGAATTTTTGTCACTGAGAAAAAACCTCCGTCCAATGTCGATTTCGTAACAGGAGAGTATGCTACTCAATCTGGAGGAAGAGCAAAAGGCTGAGAGCACCTCGATCGGGCTGGGCGGTATGTCGTAAATTTCAATGAAATCAAGAAAAGCCATCTAAACATCGGAAAAATAATATGTTAATTTATTGAAACCATCTGATCTGATCGCCAGGTGGAGGGGGAAAGGATCTCGGGGGCAGGCACAAATCAATCATCAGTCTCCCCGTCTTTTTTCCAATGATTTTGCATGGGTGAGTGTGAAGCGAGTCTATATGAGGCGATTTGCATACCAGATTGTGGTGCTGATTGTGCTGGCACGGGGAAATGGTTCATTCAGCCAGGGGATGAACATCGACGCACCCTTCCATCTTGCTGAAGCTGAAAACACCTCCGCTGTTTCAGGGCAGCCAATCCCCGCCACCGGCTCTGAACCGATTGAAGTACCGGAAACCCCACCTGGCCTTTTCGAGATGGAAGAAGATTTCTCGAACCTGCCGCGTGTGCTGGACTCGGAAGGCCACCCCCTGGAAGATGTCACTGAAACCGACCGCTTCGAATACAGTGACCGTGAAGACACCTCCCGGCAGCGAAAAAGCTGGACCCGTAGCGGAGGCTATCTGGAGTATCGTGGGACTTATTCCACCAACATCGACCTTTCTGCGCCTGAAATCGATTTCGACCTGAGGCGCAACTACCTGAACAACCTGGATGCCATCCGTGAAACCGAGGTCAATGATTGGATCAATGGCCTGGTCCTGGACTACCAGCATGAGATTTCTCTGATCCCGGACACAATGAAAGCCGCGCTGCGTTACCGGCTGGAACATGACAATTTTGCCGATGAAAACCGTGAGGAACGCACTCACCAGACCCTCGAACTGGCGACTATCCAGAAGCTGACAGACACCATCGAATGGGAGATTTATGGCGGTTATGAATTCGAGAACCGCAGCTCGCAGGCACAGTATCTGACCCCGGATTATGGCATGTGGTATATCGGTTCCGAAGCCCGCGCCAGCATTGGTGAAAAAGGGCGTCTCGAGATGGGGTATGAATACAGCGACCGTGATTATGATTTTTATCTGGGAGGATTGCCGGCTTCAGAGACCCCCTGGGAAGACTGGGAAGAGCATCGCACCTGGCTGGGATACGATTATGACCTCTGCGAACAGGTCACACTCAACCTGGATTTGAATTTCATGAAGCGGGACCATGAATCCACCGCACTGGATGCCGTGGGAGCACGGATCGATGGAACCTACCGCCAGCATGACATCTGGGAGCCGCGAGTCGGATTCACCTTCAAGCCTACCGAGCGGGACTATCTGAGGGTTTATTACAAGAACCGCTCCCTCACATCAACCGGTGATTATTACGACTACGACCAGAACAGTGTGGTGGTCCAATACGCCCGGAAGATTAACCCGAATATCTGCCAGGGGTTAGTTTTCAGGACCGAGTTCGAGTATGCCAGGCGGGAGTATGACCACCAGGCAGCGCTCGATGACAACCCGGGTGCCGGGTTGCGCAGGCGGAAGGATAAAGCACGCGAGGATGACCGGATTTCACTGTATTTCGCTCTTGAAAAAGAGGTGGGAAAAGACTGGCTGACGGGTGTGGAATACACCTATCTGGACAACGACTCGAGTGATGATTCCAGCCGTTACCGTGAAGATCGCTATGGCATCTATGTCCGGCGGGAGTTTTAAGAACCTTTTCTGATTGAATCCATGGATTTTTTCCGCCTTCCACGCTGGTTGACAGCACTCGGACCGATCCTGCTGGCAACATCGATCGGAGTCGGATTCGCCATCTGGGCGGTATACTCGGGATACTCAGGCCTGGAGGGGACAAGCATCAATGTCCGTTTTCACCTGCGGAGCCGTTTCGCTCCCTGGAAGCAGGCCCCGGATCATATCGCCTTCATCGACATCAATGATGCAGCGCTCGAGGCCAATCTCAAAGCACCACTTTATCTGACCCCCTATCGCTGGCCCTGGCCACGTTCCCAGTGGGCTGCCTTGCACCAGTTTTTTAAGGAAAACAATATCCGGCCTGCCGCAATCGTTTACGATATCGTTTTCGATCTGGCGGATGATGCCCCTGTGGAGCAATCCAGTGGGTATGCCATCGAAGGAAAACAGGACAAAGGAATTTTCACCTGCGATCAGGATTTCCAGGCGGCAATCGAATCGACCAGCGGCATCCCGACATTCCTGGCCTGTCTTTTCCGCCCACAGGGATTAACACCTTACAGCCGTGAAGATTACCGTTCGGCAAAAAGCTCGCAGTCCGAACGCGAATCCCGAATCTGGCAGCCCCTGCCTCCTGAATTCACACGGTTCGGGATGCCGTATGTACCAGGCCTGCATGATCCGGTTTATCACGCCAAAGAAGTCGCCATTCCCTGGGATTCGAAGTGGTGGACTTCGACCATCAAGGGTGCCAGCCATGAAGATATCGAGCTGATGGGGTTATCATCCTCGCTGCTGCGTCCGGCAGCCGGAGCCGGAACCACAACAATGGATCCCGAGATGGATGGAATTACACGCTGGGGGCCTCTCTTTTTTGAGTATGATAATTATCTGTACCCTTCCCTTCCCCTCCAGGTGGTTCTGAAGCTTTGGGGGGTTCCTCTCGATCAGGTGCGATTTGACGATCATGAAGTGGTCATTCCGCGCAAGAACGAAGCTCCGGTCCGGATCCCGGTCGATGAGCGGAAACGAATCCTGTTGAACTACCGGTACCCCTGGCCGGATGCCGACACTGCCAATCCTGATGGGATTCAGAATGTCTCAGGCTTCACACATGTCAATTACTGGCGGCTGATCGATGGATTTGTCCGCCTGGCGGAGGATCCGGATTCACTGGGGCCTGGCAGAGACGGACGGATATTCGATCCGAGGAGCCTGGATGGAAAGATTATCATTATCGGATCTTCCGCGCAGGCGACTCACGATCTCCGCGCCACACCTATCGATGAACGCTACCCGATGGTGGGAACCATCGGTGAAATCATCCGCTCGATTCAGCTGGGTGATTTCATCGAGATGGCGCCTTCCTGGCTGAATGGCCTGTGGATCATCGGGGGAACATTTCTGATCGGTTTGCTTGGCCAGTTCTTCACACCGATCAAGCATGCAATCGCCACCTTCATCATTTCCGGCGCCCATGCTTTTTCCTCCTATTTCCTGTTTGCCCGGGCTGGAATAGTAGTTGATTTCTTCCATGTGTCGCTGGCGGAAATCGTGGCTTATGCGGTTGTAACCCTCAGCCAGTATCTTCAGGTGTCCTCCATTTTCGGGAGGTATGTCACCCCCGGTGTGCGCCGTTACCTCCTGAGCAACCGCAAGGCTCTCGAGCTGGGGGGGCAGGAAACCGAGGTATCCATTCTGTTTTCGGATTTGAGCGGATTTACGAGCATGTCTGAAAAGCTCCAGGCCCGCGAGGTCATTTCCATTCTCAATGATTATTTCGGGCCGATGTTCAAAATCATCATCGATGAAGAACAAGGGACGCTCGACAAGCTGATCGGGGATGCAATCATGGCTTATTTCGGGCATCCCCAACCGGATCCGGAACATGCAGTGCGTGCGGTAACCGCTGCCCTGAAAATGCAGAACCGCCTGGCTGAACTGCGCCAGGTTTGGGAGAAAGAAGGAAAACCACCGATACGGATGAGAATCGGGGTCAATACCGGCATGGTCGTGGCAGGAAACATGGGGGACCGATTCCGAACCGATTATTCGATCATCGGAGATAATGTGAACCTCGCCTCACGATTGGAGTCGAATGCACCGGTGGATGGAGTCCTGATCAGCGAAACGACTTATGACCTGGTCAAAGGGCGTTTTGTTTTCAAGGAGCGCGAGCCGATCAAGGTCAAGAACAAAGAGTTTCCTGTAAAGGTTTACGAAGTGCTTGATTTTGCATAAGCTTTGAAACTGATAATCAGGATGTGGATGCGGTTCCTGATACACGACAGCGAGTTGAGGCAATCCAGATGAAACGGTTTCATGACAGGTTTTCAATAACATGTCGAATTGTTGTGTTTGCCCTCTGCTGGTCCGGCATGATCCTTTCTCCAGCGCTTGCGGATCCGACAGAAGATTTCAAGTTGAATTTCGAAAATCAGGGCGCTGATGGCGCCACCTCCCTGAAGGCATCCAAAGCGGCCATCGAACTCTTTTCGGATTATATCGAGGCCGCGGTCGCTCAAAATGGCAACTTTACAATTCAGACCCGCATCGGCGATCCCGCTAACCCGCTGGATAACAACAAACACATCCTCTTCGGGCACCCCTTTCCCGGAAGCGGAGGAACCACGCTGCGTGTCGATGGCACGGATTATTCCAACTACGGCATCGAGGTCAACCAGATCGGCCAGCTGGTGAGCGGCCCATCGACATCGGGGGATATGAACCAGACAGTCTGGCAGGCAGGTGATATTCGGCTGACCCAGACCCTTCAGATTGTCGAGGGAAATTCCAGGCTCCGCGATACACTCCTGATGAAATATGAAATCCTGAATACGGGGGCTGTATCCCATGAGACAGGGCTTCGGATATTCCTCGACACCCAGCTGGGGGCCAATGATGGAGCACCCTTTCAGGTTCCCGGCCTGGGTTTTGTGGTTAACGAGAGGGAAAGGCTTGGAGCGGATATTCCACAGTTCTTTCTGTCCTTCGACCAGCTCGCCAATCCGGCGATTCAAACCCAGGGGACACTGATCGGTGCGCCCTCAACCGTTCCGGACCGGGTTGTGTGGGGAAACTGGGGCCGCATGAATAACACACTGTTCGATTTCACTGTTGCACCACAGATGAGCCTGCTGGGAGACAGTGCAGTTGGGATATACTGGAATCCTGCGACTCTGGCTCCCGGAGCGACACGGATATGTGCGAGCCAGTATGGCCTGGGATCCCTGCAGGTCACCGAGGGAGAGCTGGTGGTGGGGCTGGCCGGCCCGAACCGGTTGTCAGTTCTCAATGGCCAGTGGACACCCGACCCATTCTCGGTCATCGCGTTTGTCGGGAATCCACAATCCCCTCCAGCGCCTGGCTCCCCTGAGGATGTCATGGCCGAACTGATCCTGCCGGGCGGACTGGAACTTGCACCCGGCCAGAGTTCCACTGCCAACCTTGGACCGATACTGCCTGGGAACACACGGCAGACCCTCTGGATGGTGCATCCAACCTCTCCGCAGGGGGGGAACTTCACATACGAGGTGCGTGTCACACGCAGCGGCCTTGACCCGGTTTCAGCCACACGATCCATTGAAATCCCCCCCCTCGGGGTCAGCCTGCATCCGGGTTTCGAAGATGGGGTGTTTATCGGAAAAGGGCTGGTTCAATCCTCCATCAGCCTTGCGGATATCGATGAGGATGGGCTGAACGAGCTGGTGGTCGGCTCCCCGGATGGATCCCTCTATGGCTACAATGGCGATGGAACCCCGGTGATCGAGGGCGGGATATTGAACCCGGGAGCCTTGTTCACCACACCGGGCAAAGCCTCGATCTATTCAACACCCACCACAGTCGACACTGACCTGGATGATCGTGTGGACCTCCTGTTTGGAACCGATGGGGGTGTTGTCTATCACCTCGAGCTGCTGTTGAGTTCCGATATCATTGATCCTGCCACAAAAACCATGAAGGCTGTTCCTGAGCTCTATTATCGTCCTTCTTCCCGGGAGACCCCGGCACAGGGAGAAGAAGACGATACCGGCGGTTGAATCCTTCATTTCGGTCAAAATCTGAGAAAAAAATCAAAATCTGAAGTGACTCCGCCCTGTAAAGCAGGTACAATTGCCGTTGTCAAAAAATTTTCATGAATCCCTTGATCACAAGGAGGGTGTGATGATCTCAGCAGCCAGATATTTCCTGTTGATGTCCTTGATTTTCATCAGCTGGGCAGACACAGCTCATACGAAATCTGCCACCACGGCAGACAAGGTTTCCAATGCCACCTACACCATTGTCGGGATCGAACCGGATATCAATGAAGGCAAGGTCCTTATCCGTTTGACTCCAGGCATCAACCTTGGCATTAAAAATTTCGACAATGAAAACACAAGAGGAATCATTTCATTCTTTCCACCGGAAGATATTGACTGGTACCGATCCAGCATAGAGGAAGGCAATGTCATCAATTTGAAAGGGGAATTCACACCCGGTCAGACTTATCGGATAAAAATTCCCTCAGAAAGCGCTCTCGTTCAGGATCGACAGTATGCCCCCAGCCTGAATGCGTTCACTATGCCGGATTATCCACCATCCATTGATTTTGCTTTGAAGAAGACCACCATTGAACGCGACAGCCGGCAGATGGTGCATGTAACACTTCGGAATGTGAAAGAAATTTTATTCGAGTCGGTCAAGGTTCCTCATTTTCTAGCTCTGTATGAGAAAGACATCTACCCGGTTACCGTGAATCAAAGAATCCGGCCGATGGAGGAAGCTTTTGTGAAAGTGTGGAAGCCTTTGCAGGGGGTGATGGAATCGCGAGAAGAATTCAAACCCTTTGTCGATAAAATCCACTACCAGAGCCATCTGTTCTTCAACCCATCCCCGAAAAACAATACAGTGACATTCTCGATACCCCTGACCTTCCGTGAGGAGAAGGAAAAAGGCGCAGCTCTGCTGACACAGCTCAGCTCGAATGAAACAGCGATTGGCTGTCATAGCCCGTTGAGCCTGTTTCGAGTCACGAACCTCTGCCTTGCCGCCAAGTCTTCCCCCGCCGGGTTGATGGTGTGGAGCACAGAGATCGGCTCAGGCAAGCCGGTTGGTGGGGTCGATATCCTCGCCGCTGATCTGGACCACCGACTGTTTGTTCTTGGAAAAACCGACCAGCAGGGGGTGCTGCGGATTGAGAACAAGATCGTGATGGATTATATCCAGGTTCTGCCGGAAGCCACTCAGGGCCGTACAGAGTTTAACATCAACCGTCTGGCCGGATTGGTGGGCAGCTGCCCGAACGACTGCACCAGCCTCGATCTGCGGTCTCCTGGAAAACCGGAAAAGCCATACTCTAATCCACCCACACTGGTGGATCTCAAAACCCATATTCCAATCCAGGGAACTGTTTTCACAGAACGCGGGGTCTACCGGCCTGGTGAAAAGATTTACTTCAAAGGGGCAATTCGAGAATACCGGGATCGAGCGACCCGCATTCCGGAAGGAGCGACCTGCACAGTCAGGATCATTGATGCACTCGATCAGGAGATTTACAAGCGGGATTATGTTTTAAACGAATTCGGAACCTTTTCAGATGCGATTGCCCTGGAAAGCTTCGCGCCACTGGGTAAATACAGGATCCAATTGTTTATCGGAACCCTGGGGGATCGTGAATGTGTCGAAACAGAGGAATCTTACTACGGAGATGGGAAGGATCGTTTCCTGGGCGGGATTTCTTTTCAGGTTCAGGAATTCCGTCCTCCCCGCCATAAAGTGGAATTGTCCTTCCGGGAGGAAACACGCACCTCCACCCAGTTTGTAAACCACAAAAAGGAAGAGCAGGTCCTGGTCTGTAAAATTGCTGGAAAGTATTTCGCAGGCGGCCCACTCAAGCATGGGCAGGTTCGTTGGACAGTCGGTGCATCCGGAGCAGATTTTCCACAGGCGGATTATCCGGATTACACCTTTGGTTACAGCATAAGTGGATTCGATTATAGATTTGATGGAATTATCGAATCTGGGGAATCCATTTTGAATGAAAGCGGGGAGGTCGAATTCAGGCTTCCACTGGGCAGGGATATTCTGGCAGGAAAAGGGGGGTTGAAAGTCAGTGCGACAGTAGTCGATTTTGATGGCATTGCAGCCACTTATACAGAAACCTTTCAGAAGAAGCCGCTGAATCTGATCGGGATCAACCTGGACAACAGTTCTCTTTATTCTGGAGACACTTCAAGAGTTAAGGTCATCGTTCTTGATTCGCAAAAAAAACTGATCCCTGAGGGAGAGATTGAAGTCCGTGTGCTGAGTCACGACAGCATCCACACACTCAAACGAAACGATGAGGGTTCAACATACTCCTCCTGGCAGACTGTGTGGCGAGGAGAATATACGAATCAGGCTCCCATCCGGAATGGATCTGCCACCATCGAACTGGAGTTCAACAGCTCCGGCAGCTTTATGCTTGAATTCCTTTACCGGGATCCAGATGGAAACGAATCGATTTCCGGAGATGTTATCTATATTGGTAGTTATGACGACAGATGGGAATATGGGGAAAGGAAAGATCAGGAAATTCCGGAAGGGGCCATCCAGCTGCTGGCGGACCAGAATGAATATGCAGTCGGAGATGTCATGAAGCTCCGGATAAAAACAACTGAACCGGTAGCCTCCTGCCTGGTCACCATTGAACAGGGAAGCGTCCTCTCTTACTGCCTGGGTGAGGCCAATGGAAAACCGATCGAGATTCCGATCCGGGATGATTTTCGCCCGAATTTCCGTGTCTCGGTCATTGGGATTGTGCCAAGGGGAGAATTTCCGGCCTATCTCGGAGAATTTGATCGAGATGCACCCCGCATCGCGACAACGACCCGGCGTGTGAAAGTGCGGGAGCAGAAGGACACTATTGAAGTCGTCATCGCTCCAGGTGTGGACAAGCTGAAAAGCACCCCAGCCGCCAGTATGCCGATCGAGCTGCTGGTCAAAGATTCCCAGGGCAATGGAGTTGAGTCGGAAGTGGCACTGGCTGTGGTGGATGAAAGGGTGCTGGCTCTGACTGGTTTCAAGACGCCCATGCTGGATGATTTGCTTAAATATGAGCTGCCATTGACAGTTCTGACTCACGACGGGCATCGCGAGATACTGCTCCAGACCCCCTTTGGAGACCTTCGTAATAACCCACTGACAGGTGGAGATGGCAGCCGGAGCCGTCCGGAAGGGGTTGCGAATCTGCAGATCCGGAAAAATTTCAACCCGGTCCCTTATTTCAATCCATCCATTCGCACCGGAGCAGATGGAAAAGCGACAGTGGACATCTCTTTTTCGGACACAATGACAACCTATCGAATCTATGCGGTTGCATGTGACAAATCCTCGCGATTTGCTTCAGCAGAGAAAGCCTGCCTGGTAAATCGTGAGTTTTATATCGAGCCGGGGATTCCCCGCTTTCTGAACCGGGGTGATGAGATCGATTTCCAGGTTGCGGCATTTAATAAAACCGATCAGGCCGGAACCATCGTTTTTTCGGTCACCGGCCCGGCTGAACTCGAGCTCAGCACACCCTCACGCTCCTATGCGGCCAAAGCTCAGGATCGAACCTTGCTGCCAGTCAAAGCCAGAGCGCTGGGAGTCAGCCAGTCCCCCCTTCTGTTCAAGGCCGCTTTGTCGGATATGCAGGATGCCGTTCAGATGGATCTGCCGGTTCAGTCCGGGCTGCCGCTGCAAAGAGATGTTCAATATGCCAGATTTCAAGGGAAAAAAGTCCTGGATTACCATTTCCCATTCGATGTTTCCCAGCTGAGCCAGGTCAATCTGTCACGAAAAGACCTTTCAGTTCGATTGACCCTGTCGAGTTCTCCATTCCTGAGGCTCTCAGGCGGATTGCGATACCTTCTCACCTATCCTTATGGATGTGCCGAACAGACCAGCTCCGGAATTATCCCTCTGGCCAGCCTGCGCGCTTTGATTGTGGATGGTTTGCTGCCTGGAATTTCGCTGGATGAGACCGATGAATTTCTGAAAAAAGGCATCGACCATTTATTCAGCATGCAGACCGACAGAGGTGGATTTGCTTACTGGCCGGGGCAGATGATGACCTCATTTGAGGCAAGCCTGTATGCCATGACTGCCCTGGTCATGGCTAAACAGGCTGGTTTCGCGGTGAATGCGGTCAATCTGGATCGTGGTTTGAGTTATCTGATGAACCAGGTTTCATTTTCAGAAAATACTGAAGAAGAAGAAGATGAAGATGAAGATGATAATGATGATGATCATGATGATGAAAAAGGTCAGGGTATTTACAGGGCATTGTATATCCTTGCCCTCGAAGGAAAATTAACCTGGCAGATTTTCGATAAATGGTGGAGCAACCTCGACGACGAGTCGCTGCATTCGGAAAGCCGTCTGTTTGCCATCCTCGCAGCTCACCATGCAAAACTTCGTTCAAAGGAAGAACTGGCCGAGCGTACCTTAGGCGAATTGATGTTTGTCAAGATGAAGAAAGAGAAAAAGGCCGAAATTGCAGACCTTGAATTTGCCCCACTGATGCGGGGCGAGGCAGTCGAGCTTCTGGCCTGCACACAGATTTTCGGAACCACAAGCGACATTCACTCTGAGTCCGTGGCAGCCAGCCTCATTTCCCAGATGAAATCCGATGGCAGATGGACATCGACCAGCGATACCGGATGGGTGCTGTATGCCCTTGGAAAATATTACATGGGCATGAAGCTGTCCGACCAGCCGATTCAGGGGAAGATTCTTCAGGCCGGCCTGGCCGATCGAACCTTTTCACTGGAGGCGCAAGCTTCAGCCAGCTTTGAACTGGATGCCAGGGAGTTCCTGAAGAATCCAAAAGTGGAGATTCAGACCGATTCAAACGCAACCACCCTGGCTGAGCTGGCGCTTGTCTATCCACGCATGGATTTCAGCCGAGAGGGAGCCTCGCAGGGTATTGCGCTGTCCAAGCAGATCGAGAATACCGCCGGGACTGAGGACATCCATCTCGGGGATGTCCTCAAGGTGACGCTGATCCTGGAAATCCCCACCACCCGGATACGTCAGATTGCGCTGGATGACCCCCTGCCGGCAGGGATGACAGCCATCAATTCAGCGCTGGCCATCGATGATACAGGGGTCTCCAAGAGCGAGCATGGTGAGGAATATTACCAGTACTGGGATCCGGATGGATTCTACCGTCTCATGCCGACCCATTATGAGTTTCGGGATGACCGTGTGCTTGTTTTCCGGGATTCGCTCTGGAAAGGGGCCTATCGTTATACCTACTATGCACGGGCGGTGTGTGCTGGAAAGTTTCGCATGCCTGCAACCCGGGTTCAGATGATGTATGATCCGGAGGTATTCGCATACACAGCCGAATCCGAGATTGTCATCAAACCTCGTTAAAAGAGCTGAGGAAGGAAAGACTGGGGAGGAGCCTCCCGAACACGACTTCATGCCGCGTAAACTCCTGGTGGTGCTCCCCAGCTACAACGAAGAAATTGCGCTTTCGAGGCTGTTCCCTCAGTTCGAGCAGCTGGCGGAAAGACTTGAGGAAAACCTTCAGCTGCTGGTTGTCGATGATGGAAGCCGTGATGGAACCAGTGCTGTTGCGCAGGGGTGGAGAGGGTCTATTCCTGTTGAAGTACACCAATTCCCGGAGAACCGTGGATATGGCGCTGCGCTCGAGGCCGGGGTGAGCCAGGCCGCCAGGCAGCTTTCAGCAGAGGATCTGATCGCCACCATGGATGCGGATGACACGCACCCTCCATCCTACCTGCAGGGTATGGTTCAGATGCTGGATGAACAGGAGATGGATGTTGTCATTGCTTCGAGGTTTGCGCCGGGAGCACGGGAAGAGGGAGTTCCCTGGCATCGGATGCTGCTCTCACGAGGAGCCAGCTGGTTTTACAGATCCGCCTTTGATCTGCCGCAGGTCCGTGATTACTCCTGTGGCTACCGCCTTTTCAAAGCGGGATTGATTCAAAAATCTCTGCAGCAACATCAGTCCCTGAATCTCGGGGCGGGTTTTTATGCAACTGGTGAGCTTTTATTGAGGTTGCGGCAGCAGACTGTGAAGTTCGCGGAGGTTCCTTTCGAGCTGCATTACGAGCGCAAGCCGACTGCCAGCAAGATGCCGAAGATTGCGACAGTGCTCGGGACTTTGCGTTTTCTGCATCGTGTGCGGAAGCAGGTCAAGAAGCACAGATAGCGAAGGGGGAGTAGGCCGGGGATGTGGGGGAGTGAGCCGGCGATGAAGGGCACCAAGGGATTTTCGGGCGCCATGAATGTCGCCCCTACACCAGGCTCTTTCCACCCCCTTTGCCAGTGGGCCATGGGGTTGCGTAATCCCCGCTCCCTTTCA
>LMZT01000008.1 GCA_001567115.1 Candidatus Hinthialibacteria bacterium OLB16
ATGTCCTTGTAGGAGTCAGGGTTATCGTGGGAGTGCGGGTGGATGTCGGCACCGGTGTGGGAGTCGAAAGGTCGACAATCTGCAGGGTGTAATCTCCTCCCTGGACTTCGATGGAATCCAGAAACAGGTGATAGATTCCCGCGGGAGAGGGTCAATTCAAAATCCTGGATCGAAGAGGCCACCCCGAAAGGCCCTGCCCCATCGTCATTGCAGGCGATTTCTTCATTGGATTGGCAATCGGACGATCTGAGATACAAAACCGAATCGTATTGTGTCCCAAGGGTGCTGAATATCAGGTTGCGTGGCTCCTGGATGGCGAAACGGAACACAACCTCCGGCCCATCACTCTGGCAGCCTGCCATCGAGGAGTTGGTATCATCGGCCGCATAGAGGCTGGAACCGGTCGCCACACCCGGAACAGAAATATCCCAGGCTCCTTCGCAGACATCATTGCCGGGTGGGCTTCCACGCTCGATATTGAGAACAAAATCACCCCGGTCTGCTGAGGTGCGCCCATCGACAAAGATGAAATACGAACCGGCAGGGAGATTGGATGCAATGATGCGGGAGGTACGGCTGCCGAGGGTGTCATCATTGGATGCGACTTCCGGACCGTTGCAGGTTCCTGAACGCATGTAAAGGACGGTATCGATCGAGCTGCCGAGCGTGTCGATCACCAGGCTGTCCGGCCCTGCCAGGTCGATCCTGAAAACAACATCGGGACCAAGTCCGCCTGCTGTCGGGGAGAAATCATCATTGGCGGCAAACAGTGTGGTTCCGAAATGAGAGGATGGGATCGAGTTGACCTGGACCGCCTGAGCGCACTGGTCATTGACCGGTGGCGGCTGCAGTTCATACAGATTCAGCTGAAATGTGCCCGCTTCATCTGAATCACTGTCAACCTGGATCAGGTAGGTAAATTCCGGCAGGAGATCTTCCAGAATCACTTGGGACTGTTTTGTCCCACCGAAATCATCATTGCAGGCCAGCACAGTCCCAGTACAGGTGACCCGTCGGACTGTGATTACAGTATCCAGGTCGCTGCCGAGTGTGTCGATCCGGACTCGGGTCGCCTGCGGTGTGACAAACGAGAAAAACACATCCGGGCCATCGGTCAGTTTTGAACCACAAAACTGCTGCTGGGAGTTGTCGGCAGCCAGGGTGGTTCCGTAAGTCGTGGAATTGAGGGGAATCGGCTGCGCATTTTCGCAGTGGTCATTGGCCGGTGTCTGCGGATTGGACAAGGTGAGCAGAAAATTGCCGGACTGGCTGGTGTCGAAACCATCCAGCAGAATGAAATAAGCGCCAGCCGGGAGCTGATACATATCCAGCCGTGAGGCAACTCCATCGAAATCATCATTGCAGGCGATCTCATTGGTGAGATGGCCGGAATCACAGGCACCCCACAGGGATAAGACGGTATCGAAAGCACTTCCGGAGGTATCGATACTCAGGCTGGCTGGGGAACCGAGGGTGAAACTGTAAACCAGATCATGCCCGCCGGGATGCCCGGGACACCCCAGGCTGCGTTCATTGTCAAAGGCAAACAGAGTCGATCCATAGATTTGGACCGGCATGGAATTCAGTGAAATGTTCTGGGCTGTGGCGCAGGTATCATTGGGTGGAGCTTGAGCGCAGGCGGAAATGAGAGGGAACAATGCCGCCATCCACCACCAGGAAAAGAGTGGAAGACAAGACTTCATTCAGTTCAAATCATAACAATCTTCGTGCCGATAGACTCTTTCCCTTTAAAAAAAGTCTCTCATGCCCCGGGTTTGGAAACTTGTCCATCAGGATGACTCCTGTTATCTTCACCTCCGGTATTAAGGTTCGGCACCATTGACAAGGAGTTGACCAAAATGATGGATCCATACCATCAGCCCAGGAATTCGGAGAAGGGCTGTTTCTCTTTTTCCTGCGGCTGTTGTTCGGGAGGATGCCTGGCGACAGTGCTTCTGGGATCACTGAGTGTGCTGTTGTTTGCCTATGGGTACTGGGTGGGGATGGTCGACCATCCCGGGGAATTTGCTTATGTGCATGTTCTGAGAAATGACATGTCCCCGACCATCCAGCCGGGCGACTGGGTTCTGGTGGATCGGGATTATTATGCGGATGAGCCGATCCAGAGAGGCGATATAGTCTGGCTGGCATCTTCGGGTGAGAGCGAGAGTGAATCCAAACAGCTGCTGCGGGTGGCCGGCCTCCCGGGGGAGAGTGTCACTTTCAGCGCGAGCGGCGAACTGCTCATCGATGGAAATGTGTTCACACGCCACCCGATGCTGGCGGAAAGGGATTTCCGCAAGGATAAGAAAGTGCCCGATCCAGTGAAACTCAATGAGAATGAATATTATCTCCTCGGTGACAACCGGGATGAAGCCAGGGACTGCCGTTCAATCGGCCCGGTACCGGTCAAGAACCTGAGAGGGATGGCCATATCCATTCTCTTTCCGCCGAATCGTGTGGCGAGAGTCGATGGAAAGAACTGAATTGGTGAAAATGAGTTTCTGATTGTCTTGAAAGGGAGGTAAACTGTGGCGCGCCAACCAGCGGAACAGTGGGCGACTCGCCTGGGAGTCATCCTGGCGGTAGCTGGATCAGCAGTCGGGCTTGGGAATTTTCTACGTTTCCCGGGGCTTGCAGCGAAGTATGGGGGAGGGGCTTTCATGATCCCCTATTTTATTTCACTGCTTCTGCTGGGAATCCCCATCTGCTGGTGTGAGTGGACACTGGGCCGGTATGGCGGCACCCGTGGATTCAACAGCGCTCCAGGAATTTTTCGGGTCCTGACCCATTCGGGGAAGTCCATGTATTTCGGAGTTCTCGCGATCATCGTCCCGCTGGTCATCTATATGTATTATGTCTTCATCGAGTCCTGGTGCCTGGCCTATGCGTGGTATTACCTGGTTGGCGAAATGCCATCCAGCACCGGAATTGACACCACACCTTATATCGATTTCTTCGCACGTTTTGTGGGGATGAATGAAAATGGATTCCTCCTCGAGGCAGCCTCAGCCCGGCAGTGGTCTTCCTGCTGATTGCTTTCGTGCTGAATTTTATTTTGATCTACCGGGGGCTTTCAAAAGGGATAGAGACTTTCTGCAAGATCGCCATGCCCGCCCTGATTATCGCCGCGATACTGGTCCTCATTCGTGTTCTGACACTTGGAACACCCAATCCGGAACTTCCTGAGAGAAATGTGAGTAATGGGCTTGGTTTCATGTGGAACCTCAAAGTTCCCTCGGGGGGGTCATTCTGGAGCCTGATCAATCCTTTTACCAACCTGAAATCTGGCTCCAGGCGGCCGGGCAGATATTCTTCACCCTGTCTGTCGGTTTCGGGATTGTGATGACTTATGCCAGTTACTTGCGCCCCAAGGATGATGTGGTGCTTTCCGGTTTGACCGCTTCAGCCACCAATGAGTTCTGTGAGGTGTGCCTGGGGGGATTGATCACTGTTCCTGCAGCATTCATCTTCCTTGGCGGTGAGACGATCACCAATGCCGCCGGATCTTCTCTGCGAATGGGTTTCCTGACTCTGCCGGCAGTATTCGAGAGGATGCCAATCGGGCATTTTTTCGGTTTCCTCTGGTTCTTTCTTCTTTTTCTGGCAGCGATCACCTCCTCGATCTCGATGCTCCAGCCGGTCATTGCTTTTTTCGAGGAGGGATTCAATCTGGGGCGGCGGGCATCGGTCACTTTCCTCGGATTGATCTCATTGTTCGGGAGTTTTTTCGTGGTCTATTTCAGCAAGGACCTGGAAGCCCTCGACACCATGGATTTCTGGGTCGGACAGGTGTGCATCTTTCTTCTGGCAACTGTGACTGTCATCTTTTTTGGATGGGTGCTCGGGATCGATAAAGGTTTCGAGGAAGCCCACAAAGGGTCACGCATGAGGATTCCGAATATATTCCGGTTTATTATCCGCTATGTTTCACCGGTTTATATGATCGGTATATTCATCCTGTTCGTTTACATGAACATCATCGAGGGGCACAGTGAAGAAGGCTCCTACATTTACCGTGCGCTGAACCAGGAGGTGACCCAGATGACGATCGGATTCATTGTTGTTCTGGCGGTCTTCCTGACCCTGCTGGTCCATCTGGCAGGCCGAAGGTGGAAGGCCGAATCAAATCAGCAAGGGGGGCAGTCCTGACATGTATCTGAGTGGCTGGATATTTCTGCTTACTTCCTGTTTGACTGTAACCGGGATCACATTCTGGTGTTTCTACCGGGTGCTGACCTTGCCTGCAGATGCAGCAGTTGAAAACGAATTGCATGCTCCGCTGGATATCGAAACTCATGAAGCCGAATGATCTCTGAAGAACAGGGCCTTCACCGGTGCATTTCGTTCAACAGGGCTTTCAGCCAAAGGATGATCCAGATCAGACCGGGCGGGCTTCATCGATAAACTCGAGGTTTTTAAATCCGCAGAACCTTTCGATGCCTTTTCGGATATTCCCAAGGCAGGTGACTCGATGCAGCCCATGGGACCAGTTCTTCCATAAACTTTCCACATCTCCATCCACCCGGACCGTGATCTTTGTCCGGCAGCCACGATCATTATCGGGAGCCGCGATGATCTGGCCTGTAAAACAGAGAATTTTTTCAACCCCGACGATGCGGGCCTGTGTTACCGAATTCCCAGCCTTCATGAAAATCTGGGGGACCGCCCCTTCCTGGCGCTCCATGATGGACCTGAGTTTGTAAGGGGCACCCGGTTTATTCGGCCCTTCCATTTTCCTGGTACCGAGACAGTGGGCCAGAATGATCGTGTCTCCATCGACAGTCGGGTCGCTGATGAAACCCGGACGGCCGCACAAGCCCTGGAACAGGATAAAAGTCAATGCGGATTCCAGGTCGGACTCACAGATGCCCCCCAGCCCGATGTCATTCAATCGTGTAAAGCCGATGCAGGGGTAGGCGGGCAATTTGTGGTGCATGGATCCATAGCAATCCGCGGTGATGACTGTCGCCTGTTCTTCTTCGAGGAGCCGTTCGAATGCCAATGCCAGCTTGCATGAACGGTAAATCTCCTCCTGCGAAGGTTCGACCACTTCCATAGCCTTGATGATCCATTTGTCTGTTTCGGATCTTGCCTCTGAATCTGGAATCGCATGATAAAGCGACAGAATGCGATCCAGGCTGACCGGAACTATTTCTGTTCCAAAAACGGTTCTGGCCTTTTCAAGCAAGCTGTTATCCATCGGATTGGTTGTGAGATTAAGAATTTTCGCTTCCCGCAGATGGTGGATAGCGCGGATCGGATTGATTCCATCTGCCAGTTTTCTCAGATCGCTGGATAGAATGACCACCAACTGGCCCTTTGCTTCTTTTTCCAATTCTCCAAAATGAATCCATTCATGACCGGAATATGGGGCGGAAAAAAGAACTGTTGGATATCCAGCTGAAAGAATTGGTTTAATCAACGGGAGGATTCCCATCGACAGATGGATAATCAGAATTCCATCGACTCCATCGACTTTCTCCTTCAACTGTTCAGCCTGCTCGAGACTGGTTACCAGTTCACTGGCCACAAATTCCACATCCGAAAAACCATCCTGCATTCCATTGATTTCTTCTTCATAACGCTGCATTTCAGAGGTGAGATCCATCAAAGGGGTTGGCCAGTGGGCTTTTGGAGTCCCCATGTAGATTTTTGCGATCCGGACCTTCGATTTCCAGCAACCAGGACTGATAAGCGAGGGAGTGCTGAATGCCTGCTGCCCAAGCCAGACTGGCCCATTTAATGAGAGTGCGCAAACTCCAGCCCCAAGCCTAAGGAAATCCCTACGTAGCAATTGGTAAGACATGATTTCCGCACCTCCGAATCGACCTTTGAAATGAGAGGACAAAACTCGCAATTAAGTTATGATATTACACTATACAATCTTTGCGAAGGGGAAAATTGATTCTGCCAGAAAATTACTTATACGGAGGTGCAGTGAGGATTACTCTGGTGAGTGACTTGTCCGCCTCTTGGAAACCTTGAAAGATAATATCAGCATGAGAAGAGCAAAGAGCACACTCATGGCGAGAGCCAAACGATTCGAATCCCGGATTCCGGCATGGACATCATCCCGCACAAGCAATCCGATAATCTCTTCCTGGACTACAGGCCCGATGCTGCCAAATCCATTCACGATTCCGGCAACAGCGACCCCATTCCTCACTCCCGCCACCTGAACCGCAGCCGCTCCACAGAGAAGTGTATCCGGGCCATAAATCATGAACCCGACCAGGCCGAACAGTATGGCAGTATTTACCGGACTTGTTCCCCACATGATGACTGAATAATACCCGAAGACCATCCCCAGTCCCATCACGAAACAGAGCATGGCCCAGTTCCCACGGAAGAAACGATCCAGCACCCAGCCGGCAACTATCGATCCTCCCACGCCGGTATAATCGAAGATCATCGAGTAATAGGAGGCCTCGGCCGCATCCATTCCCTGGATATCGAGAAAGGCCGGAAGCCAGGAGTCCAGAGCGTAACGAAGAAACTTGATGCAGAAGTAAGCCAATCCCATCGACAGGACAATTGGATTGAAAGCCATCCTGAAATACTCACTGAATGAAACACTGGTGGCCTGGGAGGCTTCGACTGTCCGATCCTCCGGAGCGATGGGATCCACGATCGGGGGCAATCCCACATCTTCCGGACGGTTTCTCTGCCACCAGTAAACCACCAGCCAGACCCCCACAGTCGCCAGGGTCAGACCGAAGAAGGACCAGCGCCAGCCATAGTGGTCCAGCAGCAGCCCCCCCAGGCTCTTGACAAGAATATTGCCCACCATATAGGAGGTCGACCAGATGCCCATGATGGTTCCACGTTCATGGGGGCGCAGCATTCCGAAACCCCTCCCACCGCCCCGGGCCATCCGCTTGCCTGAACCAGGCCATTAAAGAACATGAAGATCAGGAAGGTTGAATACGAGTTGGTAAAGCCGAAGATTGCATTGCAGGCCATGGAGATCCCCAGCCCCCCGAGCAGCAGGAATCTTGGCCCTTTTTCACGGCCGATAAAACTGTTAATAAACTGGCCGATCAGGTACGCCACCAGGTAGGCGGTCCAGATGTGCGCCACATCCTGAAGGTCCCAGTTAAACTCGACTGCGATTGTATTTTTACAAATGGTGAAAGCCTTGCGTGTCAGGTAATAACCCGCATAAGCACAGTAGGTGGCAATAAGAATCTTCCAGCGCCAGGCAGATTGCTCAGGACTCAATGGCCGGAGTTCTACTGCCGGAGATGAAGTCGGTTTGCTCACAGGGCGGCCTCCATGCAAAAATGGAAAGCGCCACTATACCCATCCACTGCCGGTTGTTCAATAAAGAAAGGGGATGTCCGAATAAGTTTATGGGCCAGTCCGGTAAATATCCCCACGTGTCACCAGCCCATTGGTGGGGCTGTACTCGATCCAGTTAAAGGCATCGTTTTTCTCCTGATCCGGCCCGAGGCTGGAAAGGTTCCATAAAATCCTGGTCTTGCCGGCCAGCTGCAACTGCTTGCCAACCGTGATCACCCGGACCTGGGTAAAAGTGGGATTCTTGAATTCGGTGGCAATATTTTCGGTATTTTCATACAGGAAAGAACCATCCCACCAGAATGTCCCCTGGAGAAAAGGCTCACGCGGCAACTGCTTCAGGTACGGGACCGGGGTGGTGAGCTCGTGATGATCATTGAACCGCCAGTAATTGATATAGTTGATGTTGGGGGGCTTGCGCTTCAGGAGGTCATTGAGAAAAGGCTGCAGCCCCATATTCCACCGCCCATCGGGTGGATAATAACGCTTGTCGATTCGAAAGCTTTCGATTGCAGTCGTGGCTGCATACAGGTCGGATTGGACCGCGGCAATTTTTCCGCGGATCTGGGCTGCCAGGAAGTTCGGCAGGGCAATCGCAATCAGGATCAGAATGATGGCGATCACAATCAACAGCTCAATCAATGTAAACCCTTTCAGATTGCTCATTCGGTGCAGCATCGATGGTTCTCTCCAGGTTTTCTTCAATTATGAGCCGCAGATGCGGTAATGACACCTGAATTCAAAGGGCGTGTGGATTCACGGATGATGAGCTCGGTTGGCAAAACCACCCGGCGGATTTTCGCAGCCTCCTCGGGGGACTCGATCTGTTTGACAACCTCCCGGACCGCAAACTCCCCCATCTGCTGAATCCTCTGTGCAACAGTGGTTATGGATGGGCTGGCGTGTTCCATGTCGGGTGAATCATCCAGTGCCACCACAGAGATATCATCAGGAATCCTCAAGCCATGCTCCCGCAGGCATTCATATATCCCCAGCATGTCCCAGTTTGGTGTTATCAAAGCAGTAATGCCAGGGCAGCTGTAGAACAGGTTATTGAGGGTGTTGTAAGCGGCCGCAATCACATCCTCGCCCACCAGTTCACGGACCATGTTTTCGGCAAATGGGATATTCGCCTGCTCCAGCGCATCCCGATACCCACGCACTCTCTGCTGGTTATCCCAATAAAGCGGTGAATGGCGGATGTAGGCGATCCGGCTGTGGCCAAGGGATATCAGGTAGCGT
Organism: Candidatus Hinthialibacteria bacterium OLB16; assembly: GCA_001567115.1. Lineage (GTDB taxonomy): Bacteria > Hinthialibacterota > Hinthialibacteria > OLB16 > OLB16 > OLB16. The sequence goes on from LMZT01000008.1 coordinate 8,545, forward strand.
GTCGCTTCATACATCCCTGTATAACAATCACCGCCAATCCAGTTCACCGGAGGATCGAATCGATTCCCGATGACCATGTGAGGAAAACCGGCCTGGGCAATATCGACCGGGAAAGTGTCTTCGATTTTCGAGAGCAGGATGATAATCCCTGAAAGCATTTTACGCCTCAGGAATATCGAATAATCATCGACCAGACGGCGCAATTTTTCATTGCGCAGAATCAGCAGGTCATACCCCAGATCGAAGGCAGTGTCTTCCATCGACTCGAATATGGCACTCACATAGGGTGAGCTGAATGCGCGGGAATACTCCAGCGTGACCCCCAGAATCTCTGTCTGGCTGACCGATAGGCGCGGGGAATAATTGTGTTCCTTGATGGCATCGAGGATTTTTTTTCGGATTTGATCGCTGACATCCGGTTTATTGTTGAGCACACGGGAGACAGTCGCCGGGCTGACTTCGCAGATTTCTGCGATGGCCCGTATGTTCCTGCGATGTCCTGACACTCGAGCTTTCTCCATCAAAAAATTTCAAAAGAGTTATGGGTCGATTATTCTTGACATAATCTAACCGAATATGGTACGGTTGTCAACCGTAACTGTTTCGGTACAGGATTTTCAGATTTTTCAGGAGGTTGAAATGAGGAACCATTCGTTATTTCTTTCCCTGGCCTGGCTGCTTCTATTTGTTTGCAGCGTCTCGTTTTCAGCAACAGTTGTCGTGCGGCAGGATGGAGCCGGTGGGGCATACACCACCATCCAGGAGGCGGTGAGTGTTTCCGCCAATGGCGATGACACCATTGAAATCCAGCAGTTCACCGGTCCTTTCGATATCCCGGGTGGCCTCGATCTCTCCTGGCGGAGCCTGATCTGTACTGCTCCTGAAAGAGCCACACTTAACGTGACCGGCGGGGGAAATCTCTCATTCACCCACCGTACACTGAAGAACATCAAGTTCGTTGGAGACAATGATGGCGTGACGGATCAGTGGGGCATTATCGGCTATGGCAATGTAACCATCGAAAACTGCTTTGTGACCGGTGTCAAATCCGCAGGCATTGTTCTCCGTGATGGTGCTGGAGATGGCGGAGGAATCACAACCGGGGCAACAGTCAAAGACACTTATGTTATCGGACCGATATATCAGTGCATCTATCTCCGCACAGAGGATTTTGCTGGTAAAGGGCCAGTTTTGATCAACCACTGCACCCTTCAGCCTTCTGGGAACGACGGGTATCCAGTCTTTTTAGAAATGACTCCATCTCAGCTCGGGCATGATTTTTCGAATGTGACAGTTAAAAACTCAATCATGACGAATACAGCGCGTTGTGTTAACGCGGACCAGGCGGTGACACTGGCCTACCAGCACTCCTTCAATGATTTTGACACTCGCTGGGTGCGTGACTTCTGGAACTGGAATGGAGCGGGCGGTACTTACGATACAAACACTCCGCTTGGCATCGGTGATGTTGAAAAAATTCCCCCGGCATTTACAGATCCGGGAGCCGGAGATTATTCCCTCCTTCCAACCTCGAAGCTTCTGAAAGCGGCGGATGATGGCGGCAACATCGGCGCCTGGCAGGGCGGCGGTTACCCGACAGGCGATGTGATTGTCCGCCAGGATGGCCAGGGTGGGGCTTATACCACCCTCCAGGAGGCCATCCTGGTAACTCAGGCCGGTCAGATGATCGAGATTCAACAGCATTCAGCCCCATTCTTTTTCGCCGATGGGGATAATCTGAACCTGGCCAATCTGAGCATCATCTGCACAACCACTCAACCAGCCGAGATTCATTTCCTGGGTGCATATGGAATCGAGAATGCCGATAAAGTGACACTGCAGAACCTTCATCTGATCGGCGATCGTGAAGGGTGGCAGACCGGCATCAAATGCGGCTCTGGAGTCATTTTCAAAAACCTGATCATTGAGTCCTTCCAGGAGCAGGGTATCTGGTGGCTGCATTCGACAGGTGGCCCCATGAGCGGACTTCTCAGCCGCTGTGTCCTCCTCGACAACCGGATATCTCTGGGGACTTATGATGGATCCACCAATGTTGGCAAAGTCCTGCTGGATCACTGCACCCTGTACAGCTCACGCAATGATTATCCCAATATCAGCTTCGATGACACCTTTGCCGATGCGGGCCTGAATGGCTCAAACCTGGAGGTTAAGAATTCGATTCTGAGGTGTACTTGGACCAATATCATCGCCTATAAAATGCCAGCTGAAAATCCGCTCGCCTATTCCCATTCCTACAATGACTATATTCACTCCTGGGCCAGGGAGGTGTGGGACTTCGGAAATTCCGGCTCGCTCCCTCCGGGGCCTGGTGACCTGGAAAATGTGGATCCTCTCTTTACGAATCCGGCAGCGGGTGACTTGACCCTGCAGGGCAGTTCACCGCTCGCAACTGCAGCCGAAGGTGGAACCACCACTGGGGCTTATCCGGTGACAGCGGCCGGTGTGCTTGACTGGAATCTGTACTGATCAGGCGTCCCACCAGCCGCCCGCTGGATGAGGAGGTTTGCGGAAGTTTTGTGCTGTGGTTTATGAATTGTTCCAGCCCGGGGGGAAGTATTTCCCGGGCTGGCTGATTTTCAGGCGGATCTCTTTCCAGCATGGCAGTATGGATTGACTTGATGGAGGGATCTACGCAAAGATGCATCAAAGAACGGAGAGGTGGCCGAGCGGCTGAAGGCAGCGGTTTGCTAAACCGTCGTAGGGCTAATAACTCTACCCCGGGTTCGAATCCCGGCCTCTCCGCCAGACATTCTAACCCGTCTCAGCTCCCGGCATTTTCTGCAGAAGTAACACCCCCTTTTCCACCTTGAGACACGTTCTCCATTTCCAATCAGAACCTGGCTGATTTGTTCCTGACAAGCTCGGAGGAATGAAGCACAACAGGGCTGCTCTCAGCCTGGATTGATTGGGGGAAGTTGGTGATCGGCCTGTTGATGTTCGACCACTGCTGAAAAGAGAAATTCCAGGAAGTGAATGCGCCCTGCGGGGTGCATAAAAAAAAGGCACCCATTTCTGGATGCCCTGTGTGGAGTGATTCAACTTGAAACGTGCAGATCAGCGTTTCGAGAACTGGAAGCGTG
>LMZT01000009.1 GCA_001567115.1 Candidatus Hinthialibacteria bacterium OLB16
ACGACCCATGTGAATCCGGACTGTGATGCATTGGGGTCGGCGATCGCCATGGCGAAGATGCTCCGCGGGCGCCGCAAACAGGCGCGTGTCATCAACAGCGATCCAACTCCTCAGCGGTTTGCCTTTGCCGATCCACACCGGGAGATCCTCGTGTTCGGCGATGAAGTCAAACCAGAGCCGGATGAGGCGGTGATTGTGGTGGATGTGGGGGATTTGAAACGTCTCGGCAGGGTGGGGGATTTTCTGTCACAGAATCCACGGCCATTCGCGTGTGTCGATCATCACAAGAGCAACACCGGATTCGCCGAAGTGAATGTCCTGCGTCCGGATGCCTGCGCCACAGGGCTGATTCTGGCGGATATCGCCCGCGACTGGCATACCTCAATGGATAAGGAACTCGCCTCGGCACTGTATCTGGCGATATACACCGACACCGGCGGATTTCGTTATGCGAATACCGATGCGAAGACACTGGCGACTGCCTCGGATCTGGTGAATGCGGGCGCCGACCCCTCCTATCTGGCCACCCAGTTTCACGAGAACATCCCGGTTGGAAGGGTTCAGTTGTTCTGCCGGGTATTGGATAACCTGCATTATGAGGAAGATGGCCAGGTGGTGTGGGTTGCAGTCAGCCTGGATGAAATGAACCGTTACGGCTGCGACCGTTCCGATATCGAGGGGTTCGTGGAGTATATCCGCGGGATCGAGTCGATCGAGGTGGCGGTGCTGTTTCGTGAGTCTGATCCTGGCAAAACGAAGCTGAGCTTCCGTTCACGCAACGAGATCGATTGCAGCCTGCTGGCGGGCCGGTTCGGTGGAGGCGGGCATCTTCATGCGGCCGGCGCCAACCTGGATGTTCCACTCGATGAGGCGATTCAGGTCGTTCTCCCACATGTCCGTGAGGTGGTTGCACGGAAAGCGGAGGCTTGAGGGGGGATCTCCCGCCGGAATGAAATCTTCAAGGTTCTGAGGATCTCCCTTCCGCTGCAGCGTTTCACCCATTTTGTCCGGCTCAATCGGTTTGTTCTATCTGAATCCCGTGCCTTTCGGCCTGGAGGATCGCCTTCCGGCTGGAGGGTGCATCCCCGAGTGATTTGCAGACCTCAGCAAGCAGCAGCCATCCATCGGCGAATGTGGGGTGAAACCGGGTTAAGTCTTCGAGATAGAGCCTGGCCCGCTCAGGATCCTTGCGTTCCTGGCAGGCCTGCCCGATGAAGTACAGCGCGACTGCATTCTCCGGATGACTCTTGAGGGTCCGCCGGCACAGCTCGAAACACTCATCGGTCACTTTCCCATTGCGGGATTCCTCCCAAACCTGGAGACAGCTGTGAATCCAGGCTTCGCAGGCATTGGATTCCAGGGCACTGCGTGCAACATTTTGAAAGCCCTCAGAAAACTCTGGATCCAGGCGTTTATAAGGGTCGATAAAACTGTCCTCGATCTCATACACACCGACTGGAACAATGACTCCCTTCATGGGCAGGACCATTCCTTCTCCTACCAGCAGGTTCCGAAGCAGCTGTGAGATCCTTTTGTAGGCCGCATCGCTGAGAAAGATATGGAAGTTTTTCCCCTCACGCGAGGAAGTCTCGATCCGTTTGGCGACATTGATGGTGAAACCGCGCAGGTCATAACCACTCTGTTGTGGATTCGCCCAGACCGAACCGAAATGGATTCCACAGGCGATATCGACTGTCCCCATGCCGGCCTGAATGCGTTCGGTATTTTTCGGGCTGGCCAGCCAGGCGCATTTCAGGCAGATGGCCAGGCAGGCCAGCTGGTAAATGTCATCGGCATCCCTGCCCGAATGGAGAAAAACGACCAGCTCATCGCCGATGAAAGAGACCCGGTAATCCAATCCCTGCTGGTATTTGCCTTTATGAACAGATTCGAAAAAGTGGCGGCACTGGGAGAGGCAGGCATGCTGGAAGGAATCGAGGTATTCGGCATACTCCCTCAACCCAAGAACACTGGCAAATTCACTGGAATTGACCAGATCCACAAAAAGAACCGCTACATTGAGCGGTCCAGGCTGAGGAAGTCGTGGTTTCATATATCCTTCAGAAGGGGGGAGGTGATTGCTCCTCCCCCCCCCTGCAGCAGAATCTCTCAACGATAATGCAGCAATTCGATGCGCTCGTACAGAAGTGGAGCGTATTGAACCACATAGACCGATGGGACAACAGCAACAACCGGCACCGGCTGCGCTTCGGGAATCCCTCCTTCGGAATACTGGAGGGAGCGTGAGCAACCGGCCTGCTGGCGTTGTATCAGAGTTTCGACCCTCGCCCACACCGGCGGAGGAATCGCACCTTCGGGGAGGTTGGCCAGCTCGAGCTCGCTCAGAGGAGTCGGGGAGAGAAACACGTGCAGTGTCTCGCGCCCGGTGGTCTCGTCAAAAACGAAGAATCCATCGGCCGGCAGCTCATATTCCTGGAAGGCATTGACCACATTGGTTCCCTGATGGATCCGCATGTCCGGGAACAGGAGGCGGCGTGTGCCCTTGGAGCCATCTTCGATGATATAGAGGTATCCATTCATGTTGGAGCTGAAGATCAACCGAATCTGCTGGCCACCCCTGAAGGAGCGGTGATTCACCTGGCGGATCCGATCTCCCTCCTTGAGGAGGATGCGGTACCTCAACCCAATAGGGACCGCCGGGACAACCACAGCGGGTGGGACAACAACCGCCGGACGAAATCATGGCCGGGGTTCCATCCCAGGGTGCGGAGCTTATCTGTTGAGATCGAATACCGGCGGTCATGGCCTTTGCGATCTTCGACTGGACGGATCAGGCTCTTCGGTTTCCCGAGGGTTTCAAGGATCAGCTGGGTGATCTCGATATTCATACGCTCGTTCCCACCGCCGATGTTATAGACTTCCCCCGCTCCGGCATTCAGAAGCACGAACTCCAGAGCCGAACAGTGATCTTCGACATGCAGCCAGTCGCGCACATTGCGCCCGTCCCCATACAGCGGCAGAGGCTTGTCCTCAAGGGCATTGGTGACGAAAAGTGGGATCAGCTTTTCCGGGTACTGGTATGGTCCATAATTGTTCGAGGCTCGCGTGATCACCACATCGAGTCCATAAGTGGCAAAGTAGGAATAGGCCAGACGGTCGGCTCCGGCTTTGCTGGCCGAATAAGGATTCCGGGGATTGAGTGGCGAATCCTCGGTAAAGGAACCTTCCTCGATGCTCCCATAGACTTCATCGGTGGATATCTGAATGAAACGGCTCAGCCCGAATTCTTTGGCTGCTTCAAGAAGAACATAAGTGCCATAGACATCGGTCTGAATGAAATCCCCCGGGTCGCCGATGGAGCGGTCCACATGGGTTTCGGCCGCGAAGTTCAAGGCGTAATCAAAATGTTCTTCAGAGAAAATCGCTCGAACACATTCCGGGTCGGTGATGTCTCCATGGACAAAGCGGTAACGCTGGCTTGAGGTGGGATCCGCCTGAATATCTTTGAGGTTGTCCGGGTTGCCCGCATAAGTCAGCTTGTCGAGGTTGACAATGCGCCAGTTCGGATGGTGGTGGAAGGCATATCGAACAAAGTTGCTTCCGATGAAACCGGCGCCTCCGGTGACAAGAATGCAGGTCATTTTCAATCCTTCCACATGTAATTGGCTGATCTTTCGAGACACGGTTTTTCATGGATCAAGGGGATAAGCAGGTTTCCACTCGAATCTCCTCGAAAATCCCGGTTTGCATCGATCGCCGTCATCCTAAACGAGAATTCCTGTCGCCGAGAAGGGGGGCGAAAAGGTCCCCATCGTTGAAAGAAATACGCTAATAGATGCTCCTTTTCAGAAAATGCCGGGAACAATCCCACACGCAATTGGATCGGCAGGTTACTTGACGAAACAAGCCTGTCGGGAACAAACTGCTAAGAAAAATCTATGGTCTTTTGCGAGACTCAAGACCTGATTGAATCGTTTAATCCTCTGTAAACTATCCAGGAGATTGTCGATGAAAGTGGTAAAACTGTTGTGTGTCGTCTGTTTCTGTCTGGTATCGATCAGTGCTGTCAGGCCTGTCTGGAGTGAAGATACTCCCGGGTCACTCCCTGTCATCGAGGAAAAAGAGGGGCAGGAAAATGTGGATGCCTCCAGCAAAGCACGCATTGAAGTCACCAACACCGAATTTGATTTTGGTGCGGTCAAATCCAGTGAACAGAAAAATATCTCGCACAATTTCGTGTTCAGGAACAGCGGTGAAGAAGATCTGATCATCCGCGAGGTCAAACCATCCTGCGGGTGCACTGCGGCAGTTGCTTCAGCGACCCAGGTTGTCCCGGGGGCCACTGCCAGCCTGGCTGTTTCATTGAATCCCAAGGGGAAATTCGGACGCCAGAACCTGACAGTCCGATTGATCACCAATGATCCCAAGAGCTCCACCACTTCATTCCGCATGACCGGAACTCTGCTTTCCGGCTGGAGAGTTCTCCCAGTTTTTGTGGAGATGGGTGCGCTTGGAAAAAATCAGGCCGCCACCCGTGAAGTGATCGTGACATCGCAGTACATGCCGGGTGACCCCATGCATAAGATCACTCACCTGAAAACTTCCAGCCCCGAGATCACAGCGGTGACAGTTGAATCACCGGCAGTGCCTGTTTCACCTCCGCAGAATCAATCCTACATAGAAGTCCGACGGACAGTCCGCATTGCGGTCAATGTGGCCGAAAAGATGGGCGAATTCAATCAGACTGTCCAGGTTGCCACCGATGATCCGGAAAGCCCGACCCATGTCATCAATGTCCATTGGAGTGTGGAGGGCGATATCGAAACCCAGCCCAAAAAGATCTTTATTACCGAGGTCAATGGCAAGAAAAACACACGTGATTTCATTCTGACTTCACGCACCGGCAAGGAATTTTCAATTGTTTCCTGCACAGTAAAAGGCAATAAAGGAACCGATGATATCGAGGTGACTGAAAAACCTGAATCCACCAAAACCCGCCATGTGTTTACCTCCTCCACAAAGTTCGTCCCCGAGAAGGTATACGAAACCCGTTCCGGAATGGTCATTTTCAAAACTGATCTTCCGGACCAGCCAGAGGTGTCAGTGCCTTACACTGCCACTGTGCGGAAACCGAAGTAAGAATTTTTTCAATCGATATATCCGGGGGGGTGAAGCAGCCCTCCCGGATTTTTCCTCCTCGGCCAGCATGGTTGTCCTGTTTCCGTGGAATCCGGAGAAAGACTTGCACCGATGGTTCCGGATGACAAAAAGCCTTATGCCAGAGCAAAATCTCCATACCCCTTTACAGGAAATTATCGAGAAACTGGTTTCTTCTACAGGCTCAGGGACTGGGCTTTTTCTCGATCTGGCTGAGCTGGACTTCGAGGAAGGAGCCGCAGTTGCGCTGCTTGTCGATCAGATCAAGCAGTATCTGAAAAGAGATGGCCGGTTGGATCTCTTCCAGGCTCCCCAGGTCCTGGCCCATAACCTGTACCGTGTGGGGTTGCTCACCCACCCCCGATTGACATTGACTCAGACACGAATGGATGAAGCCCATGCCGGATGAAAATCAGTGCACACGTATCCGGGTCGCCGCCCTGATTCTGAAAGGAGATACCATCCTGCTGGCCGAGCATGAAAAAGGAGGGAGGCGCTACTGGCTGCTGCCAGGCGGTGGTGTGGAATATGGTGAGTCAATCGAGGAAGCCTTGAAACGCGAGCTCATCGAAGAGGCAGGCCTGGATATCGAGGTCGATCAGCTGCTCTGGATTGTCGATTCCATTCCGGAAGACCACCATCGCCATGTCCTGAATCTGATTCTCTCTGCCCACCCAATCTCCGACACCCTCAAACCCGGATCGGATCGTGTTTTGCGCACTGTCGCCTGGCACCCCCTCGAGGGCCTGATGGACATGGAAATCTTTCCAGACACACGGCAGGAGATTCTTCAATTTGCACAGAATGGCTGGCGTGGATCTGGAATTCTTGGCAAACGCTGGAAGTGACTGAAAAACGAATCAGATCCTGAACCTTTCTGATTTATCATCCCTTCCCCTTCCGATTGCATGAATCTCATGGAAGACTAATGACCATTCTCACTCGAAAGGAGCCGTCCACAGAATAATGCTTTCTTTTCGTCAAAAGGGTTTCACCCTGATTGAACTGCTGATCGTGATCGCGATCATCCTGATTCTGATATCCATTGCGCTGCCGAATTTCCTCGAGGCGCAGATCCGTGCGAAAGTCACCAAGGTCCAGGGGGAGTTGCGTTCGCTGGCGACTGCGATCGAAGGTTATCAGGTGGAATGGAAAACCTATCCACCCGATGGTGATGACATCATGCCCTTCAATCCGGGGAATTTTGATGTCGCAGCCCGCTTGAGCACCCTCACCACCCCGGTCGCTTTCATCAAGGACCTGCCTTTCGATCCCTTTCATGGGGATCGGGTGGAGTTCTATGGATCCGATATGCTGTACCCGGGCGAACCTCCCTATACTTATTCGTACAACACCTTTGGGACCTATGCAGGGGATCAGTTCCAGCCGGCCAATGCGGGGAAACCAGACAATTATGGATTGATGTCGCTCGGACCGAACATGAGTTATGATGCCGATTACTCAGGCCCGAAAATCTACTCCCCCACCAATGGAACCAAATCTGCTGGGGATATCCTGCGCAATGGCGGAAGAAGAACTGTGCTGTCGCTTCCCTGACTCCACCGCGGAATCAGGAACCAGTATAAAAGAAAAAGGCCTGGGGGCTGTTTTCTGCCCCCAGGCCTTTTCTTTTCAAGTTGTCTCAATACCCTCCGACCCACATGTCTCCTTTTGAAACGGTTCCATTGGTCGGGTTGTAGGTGGTGTATGTCTTTCCACCCACTCCGAGGTAAGCCAGAGTCGCTTCCAGATCCGGCCCGGCGGATAAGTAAACCCAGGGAGCCATGGCGAGGGCCGATTTGGACTGGGGATCCATAAAGGGCGCACCCGGAATCGTATTGTATCCTCCCGGAGGATTGAAATGCCACAACTCGGCATTCGGTGTTTTTGTACGGACTCTCACAATTACCAGATAGGGGCGGTTGGCATCTCCATTCTTTCTTGTATCAATCTGATCCCAGCCCCATGCCAGGGTCTTCAGGGCATCCGGAAATGTATCGATCGGAATGAGCTTGATATAGGCGGTCGGAGTCGTCAGACGATGGGATGCATACCCCCACCAGATTCGGCTGCGGTTTGGCTCGCTGACAATGGCGTTATCGACATTCGGGTCGATCTTGTAGTCATTGAAATAGGCCGCTGTCGCCTGGCCCAGAGAACGCATCTCCGCTTTGGCGCGTGTGACTTTGGCGCGGATCTGCGCCTCGAGGAAATTCGGCAGTGCAATGGATATCAGAATCAGGATGATGGCGATAACAATCAATAATTCGATCAGAGTGAAACCCTTGCCTCGATTCGCCCTCAAATCGGAAATCAACATGAGCGAAAAAACCCCCCTCTTTCTTTATTGATTACATAGGTTGACCGGTTTACTGAATTCTACCCAACAACCGTCACAGAGTCAATTAAATGACGGCAGACCTGGCGGTATACTTCGCAGCTAAGGGCCGTTATGGTCTTTTTTGCACCGAACCAGCGGAGGATTACTGGTTCGATAAAAGGAAAAAATTGGAATGGGGGGAGGGTCGATCAGGATCATGAACCGTTTCTCTCTGGCGCTGGGGGCTCTCCTGGCGATCAGGCTGCTGCTGCCGTTCCCGGAATTGCCGGCCTTTGCCGACACAGCCCCCGGTATCACCCTCGCCAACTCGGCGATTCGCTTGACATTTTCCGGAGAGCATGGCGAATGGCTGGGGTTCGATTCCATTCACAGAAACATTTCACTCCTCGAAGGGCATTCCGATCAGAACCTCTGGACCCTGGTCCTTCTCAATGGCCTCACTGTTCTCCCATCCAAGGCGGAATCCTTCACAGGCCAAATGACCGATGGTGATCCACTCTCGCTTGAAATGGTCTGGAGCGGTTTCAATCTTGAGGAAGCCCCCAGACTCAGGGTGATCGTAAAGGTCTCGCTGGAATCCTCTGAGGCTGAAATCCGCTGGAGGATCCGTCTCGAAGAGACTGGCGCGCTTGCTCTCCAGGCTGTCCACTTTCCGTGCATCAATTCGTTGACCCCCCAGGCGGGTGAAACTGTCGCTGTGCCGGAATGGATGGGTGTTTATTCTCAAAAGGCGCGCTCATTGTTGAATCCTGAAGGAAACCCGCACGGGCGCTGGGAGTGGGAGTATCCGGGTATCCTTTCGATGCAATTCCTGGCCTGGTATTCAGATCAAGGCCTTGGAGTCATGCTCTCGACCGAAGATGCCGCCGCACTCCGGAAAAAATTTGCGGTTTACGGGGGTGAAGGCTCCGCACTGTGCATGGAAGCCATCCACCAGCCCCCCATCGGGCAGCGATCCGCATCATTCTATGAACCACCCTATGAGACAGTCATCAGCCTGATTGATGGAGGCTGGTTCTCCGCAGCATCCCGTTATGCCCAATGGGGAAGGCAGCAGTACTGGGTCAAGGAGAGCCGCCTGAAAAACAATTGGGTTAATAGCTGGGCGAGGGACACTGGCGCGTGGGTGTGGAATCGCGGGTTCTCACAAAAGGTCCTGGTTCCCGCCCTGGACCTTCAGGCAGCTGCAGGACTGCCGGTCAATGTTTTCTGGCACTGGTGGCATGGCTGTGCTTATGATGCCGGTTTTCCGGAATACCTTCCACCGCGCGAAGGGATTGAACCGTTTCAGAAGGCGCTCGCCAATGCTCACAGCCATGGGGTTCATGCGCTGGTTTATATGAACCAGCGGCTGTGGGGGATGACCACCCGGAGCTGGGCCGAAGAGGGAGCCGAGAAGTATGCGGTCAAGAATGTGCAGGGTGCTGTCACCCCCGAAGTTTACAACACTTTCATGAAAGTCCCCTGCGCCTCGATGTGCATGGGAACCCCTTTCTGGCGGAACAAATATGCCGGGCTTGCAGCCGAGGCATTCAACCTCGGTGTGGATGGAATCTACATGGATCAGGCCTGCTCCAGCCTCTCCTGTTATGATCCCTCGCATGGGCATCCTCTCGGAGGCGGCTCTTACTGGATGGAGGGATTCCGTTCACTCGAAAGCGATATCCGTTCACGCTGCACAGGTGATCGAACCATCACCCTGGCGGGAGAAGGCTGTGGCGAGGCCTGGCTGCCGCATCTCGATCTGATGTTGAGCCTGCAGGTCAGCCTGGAGAGATATGCGGCGCCGGGTCATTGGAATCCGGTCCCATTGTTTCAGGCGGTTTATCATGATTGTGTGCTGCTGTATGGAAACTATTCCTCGTTGACTGTTCCTCCTTATGATGACCTCTGGCCGCCTGAAACCGCACCCCGGGAACCTCTCGCTCTTCTCGACAAAAAATTCGCAACCCAGTTCCGCCTGGAGCAGGCACGCTCTTTTGTCTGGGGGCAGCAGCCGACTCTCGCAAACTTCACCCCTGAGCTGCTCGCCGAGCGGGAAGAAGAGATGTCTTTTTTTCTGCAACTGGCAGGGCTGCGCCACCAGTTCCGGGAGTTCCTCCAGGAGGGAATCCTCCTGAAGCCATTGCCGCTGGAAACCCCGAGTGCCGAGGTTCCGCTCTCGCGGCTTTCGATTTATGCCGGCCAGCAGGATGCTGTCAAAGAATATAAAGCGACAATTCCACTGGTGCTCGGCAGCGCCTGGCTGTCTCCGAAACAGGACCTGGCAGTGGCAATGGTGAATATTTCCGATGAGACTCAATCTGTTTCATTCCAGATGCAGCAAACCTCCTATCCCATCCCTTTCTCCGGGACAATCCATGTGGTGGGGGTCAAGCAAAGAAAGCAGATCGGCCGGTGCAGGGAAGGCATGGCGGATATCAAATTGGACCTGGGACAAGGGGAGGCTGGCCTGATTCTGTTTCAAGCCGAATGAGCCACACAGGAGGCTCACCATGTAATTATTCCCACCCGGCAGAACTCAAAGTGCCTGTAAATTTATATTGCAATCTGCTCTAAAACAGACAACAATAAGAGTGAGCAGGAATGATGATCGATGGGTGGTGATCGGAGTTGACTTTCAGACTTTTCAGTCCAGATGCGACAAGGCGGATGGAGGAAGAGGCCAAGGCCCGCCGGATCTGGCGGGAGGACCGCAACCAGGCCCATGAGGCCCTGTTTCTGAAACGCCAGCAGCAGCTGGTGGATCTCTCCAGCCTGGATAATTCCACCGCACGCATGAAGATTATTCTCGACCGCAAGGGAGACGCCCAGGAGCAGCTGGCGGGTTTGACTGAGCTGATCGATGACTTCTCCAGCTTCATCAGGCGTGCCGAGGAAAAAGAGGTCAACACCGCAACTCTGCGCAGAAAACTCCAGTCGCTTCAGCTGCGCGCCTATTATCTGTACAAAGAGATGAAGAAGCATGAACGCGCTCAGGAATTCAATGAGCGCGACCTGAAAAAAATCCTCAACGACTACGAGAATCTGCGCAAGTGATCTCGGAGTTTCCCTGAGTGGCATGCTGCTGTTGCAGCGATAACTTCCTTCAATCCTTTCTGTGTGAACACTCCTCGATGGCTCCACGAAGTTTAGCCAGTGCTTCGAGATAATCCTCTGGCCCCACATACTCCAGCACCAGAGGGGCATGAGGAGTACGTTGCGAAGCCAGATTGACAAATTTCACATAATCGATATCTCCCTGCCCGGCAGGAACTCCGGCCTGGGTGTGAAGCTTGCGGTCCTTGGCATGCAGGCAATCGATCCAGGGAGCCAGCTGCTGAAACATTTCCTCGAGGTCATCCAGCTCCAGCAGGTTTGCCGGATCCAGAAGGGCTCGAATCGCTGGGGAACCAACTTCCTCTAGAAAGACTCGGGTTCGTTTTGCTGTGGCAAAGAATCCCTGAAAGAAAGGCTCAACCAGGATGGTCGCTTTGTGTTTGTTTGCTGCTTCCGCCAGCCTTTTGAAAGTGGAAACCATGCGTGGCCAGACCTCATCCTCGAAGTGGAGGGGAACAGCCTTGCAGTGCTGCTCATCGTGAAAGTGTCCCGCTTCGGTGATGAAGGTATGAACACCCATGTCCCCGCCGATCCTCATCATGTCATCAAAGTACTGCAGATTGGCATCGACTTCGGCTTTATCCGGATGAATCAGATTGGTGTACACACCCATGCTGTGGATGCGGATTCCTGCTGAGTGATAGGTTCGGGCAATCTCCTCCGCATGGGCTGCTGTCATGCCGGACACATCCGAGCGCCCGTTGTAGTTCCAGTAACGGCTGTCTTTCTGGTTGAGGAAGAGCTGGATGAGAGTGATTCCATGTGCTGACAGTTGCTGTGCCAGTTCCTGGTTGGTCAGGTCTGGAAAACCGAGTGTGGAAACTCCGATCGTGAGGTCCTCTGGCTTGCCCGCCTGTGCCAAGGCGGCCCCCTGATCCGCCATCAGGGTTCCTGCTGCCAGTGTGCCTGCTCCGGCGGCAATTGTATGGATGAAACTGCGTCGGGAGCGCTTTGAATTTATCTGGGTTGTCTCCATGGCAGTGGCTTCCCTGTCATCTCCTGGGGTGGTTCTGGTTCTATTCTCAAGATGCTGCATGTCTGAACATCCTTTCATTTCGTCCAGGTGCTTTGAAAACAGTTTGTGATTTGCCTGGCCTGTTCTCCGGTGAGAGCCTAGACGATCCCCTCATTCAGATGAAGTGTCGTTTCGCGGATTTATTCAGTTTTTTACATGAATTATTTGCTGGCAGGTTAATTGAGATCGGCTGGCCGTGTTGACAGAGATCAGGGCGATGGGGATCATAGAAGCATCCAATGGTTCCGGCATCATCATTCTTTCCTCGGAGGTTAAACAAAATGGCCAGCAAGAAATCTGACATCCACATCCAGCCCGAGTCGGGAAGCCAGCCATCCAATGCGGCTTCGCGTTCGAAATCGAACTTGGACATTGCCTCCCGGCGCACATTTCTGCAGGCGGCCGGCCTGGGCGCGGCTGCTATTGGTTTGGGAAAGTCTGCCTTTGCTGAGGAGAAAGAGAAAACGATCCAGGGGTTCGAAAAAGCCCAAAGGGATGCAAACACATCCAAAGGATGGGAACCTGTTTCGGATCGAAAGATACGGGTTGGCATTGTCGGATATGGTGTCTGCAAATTCGGAGCTGCCTTCAGTTTCCAGGATCACCCCAACGTGGAAGTAGTCGCGGTGAGCGATCTCTTTCCGGATCGTTGTGCTGACCTTGCAAAGGCTTGCCGCTGCAGCAAAACCTATCCATCCCTTGAAGAACTGGTCAAGGATGATTCCATCGAAGCCGTGTTTGTCGCAACAGATGCCCCCAGCCATGCACGCCACTGCATCGAAGTTCTCAAACATGGCAAACATGTCGCAACTGCTGTCCCGGCAGTTTGGGGCTCACTCGAAGATGCCGAGAAACTGCTCGAGACTGTGAAGTCGACCGGACTCAAATACATGATGTTCGAAACCTCGGCTTTCCATGCCGACTGCTATGCCATGCGGCAGATTTACAAGGCCGGCGGATTCGGGAAGCTGGTTTACTCCGAAGGCGAATATTACCATTTCCTGGACAGCCCGATTGACTCTTATAAAGGCTGGCGCACCGGCTCGATCCCGTTGTGGTACCCCACTCATTCAACCGCTTACTATGTGAGTGTGACCGAAAAACCATTTGTTTCGGTCTCCTGCACCGGTTCGAATTGCGGCCTGCCTGACTGGCAGCCTGAAAAGAACCAATACAAAAACCGTTTCACCGACCAGATCGCCCTTTTTGAAACCGCCGAAGGGGGTGCCTCACGGATGCTGATGTGCATCGGTGTCCGCGATAAAGGGGATGAAACCGGCCGTGTGTTCGGCGAGCAGGGATGGATGATCGGGACCGAATATCATGGAGCTATGACCGACCTGCCGGATATTTCACGGCCACCCCTGCCGCCCTCAGTGGATCCAGGCTCTCATGGCGGATCGCATGGGTATCTGACCAATGAGTTTGTTCATGCGATCCTTCAGGATCGCAAACCGATGGTGGATATCATTCAGGCTCTGAACATGACTGTCTGCGGGATCATCGCCAATGACTCCGCGGTGCGTGATGGTGAACGGCTCAAGGTGCCGCAATATACACTGTAAGAATCCTGGCTTGTGTGAGGGGATTTCCTCTTGAGTGATCCGGGTGCATCGATCCGATGCACCCGTGCTGATTTACAATTTTAGGTCTGGTCTTCAAGCCGGGAATCACCGGCTGGTGGGGCTGGATTATTCCAAAGCAACCCACACACTCTTGGTCTCCAGGTAGTTGGCCAGAGCGTGTTTGCCCAGCTCTCGCCCGATTCCACTTTCCTTGTAACCACCGAATGGGGATGCCGCATCGAAGGTGTTGTAGGTGTTGATCCAGACAACACCCGCACGCAGTTTCCGCGCTATGGTATGAGCCTTTTTGATATCCCGGGTCCAGACCGCCGCCGACAGGCCATAGTTGGTCCTGTTGCCCCGTTGCACAGCCTCTCCGATCTCCGAAAAACGGATCGCAGACACCACCGGGCCGAAAATCTCCTCACGTGCGATCTTCATCGAGTCTTTCACATCAGAAAAGATGGTCGGATGCATGAAGTAACCTTTGCCTGCTGCTGTATTGCGGCCCCCACCCGTCACCACTGTGGCCCCTTCCGCTTTCCCGCTCTGGCAGTAGTTAAGGATGCGGTCGAGCTGCTCCTCGGACACCTGGGCGCCCATCTCTGTCGCCGGATCGAGCGGGTTCCCGACTTTGATCCCTTCGGCATAAGCCTTCAGTTTTGACACAACCTCATCATGGACCTTGTCCTCAACAAACAGGCGTGACCCTGCGCAGCACACCTCCCCCTGGTTGAGGAAGATGCCGGTCACCGCTCCTTTGACCGCCTCATCGATAATTGCATCCGACATCACGATGTTCGGCGCTTTGCCGCCCAGTTCCAGGGTCACTCTCTTGAGGTTGCTCTTTGCAGCCATTTCCATGATCAGGCGGCCCACTTCGGTGGAGCCGGTGAATGCCACCTTGTCCACATCCAGGTGTGAAGCGATTGCAGCCCCTGCGGTTGGCCCGAAACCAGGCAGGATATTGACCACACCCTCCGGAAAACCGGCTTCGAGGATCAACTCACCGAGGCGCAGGGCAGACAGAGGTGTCTGTTCGGCCGGTTTCAGAACCACTGTGCATCCAGTGGCGAGCGCAGGCCCCAGCTTCCAGGCCGCCATCAGCAGGGGAAAGTTCCATGGGATGATCTGTCCGACCACACCGACCGGCTCCTTGAGGGTGTAGTTGAGAAACGGGCCATTGACTGGAATGGTTTCTCCCTCGATCTTGTCGGCCCAGCCGGCATAGTAGCCCAGGCAGTCAATCACCAGGGGGACATCGACATGAGTGGTCTCACGGATCGGTTTTCCATTGTCGAGCGTGTCGATCAGCGCCAGTTCATCGGCATGATCTGCCACCAGCTGGGTGAGCCGGAGAAGGAGCCTGCCGCGTTCACGTGCGTTCATACGGCTCCAGGGGCCTTCTTCAAATGCGGTCCGTGCGGCTTTGACAGCGCGGTCGACATCGGCCTTATCGGCCTCCGCCACATGTGCAAGGACTTCCCCGGTGGAAGGGTTGAGTGTTTCGAACTCTTTGCCGGAAAGTGCATCAACGAATTCTCCGTTGATCAGCAGTTTCCCTTTGCGTGAAATCGCCTTCTCTGGGGACAAAATAGCAACCGCCATGGTGGGTTCCTCCGCTGGAATGAATTGTGTGCTGTTCAGCAGAATTTGATCTTAGGTTCGGCTCCCCGGCATGTCAAACAAAAAAATGCTGGATGAGCCGGGTGGAAAATATGGAGGAGTTCTTCGTGATGATCCTTGTGAACCTCCTCGTCGTGTGTACCCAGGCAGACGAAATAAATCAGAAAGGCCTTTCCGGCGGTGAGGAGTTAACGGGCGCCATGGGGGTAACGGGCGCCATAAATGTCGCCCCTACGGTTGCCTGATTTCACCCACTCGGTTGCTGGAGCCGCGAGAGCCACACCCCCATTTGCTCGATTCTTGATTGCCTTCAGAATGCAGAGGGGGGTCGATTGGCGCTTCACCAACGCCGATGCCAGGATCAAACTCAAGCGACTCTATCCACATACTCAAATGGAATAGGCTGCTAATCCCGCTCATCGCCGGCTGCCTGGCCCTTAACCCGCCTCCTCCAGATCCTCTTCAGCCGATAGATGCGCAAGTTCAACTTCTTTTCCGTTATGCCCAGAAACAGGGAGATTTCCGGGTAGTCGAGACCACGCAGCAGCAGTTCCAGGATCAGGCGGTCCTCCTCGCGGAGTCGGCCTGAATCAGCCCAGTCGGAGAGGCTTTGAGCGAGCGCCTCCATCTCCTGAGCGCGTTCGAGCCGGGAGGCAGGACTGGGTGAGGAGGATACGAGCAGCTCCGAAAAGACATCGAAGGCTTGCCACTCAGCCGATTCCGCCCTGCGGCAGGTATCCTGGTGAAACCGTGACCGGATAAAATCAAGAGCCACGCTGGGGGTGACGACCGCGAGGTATCCCTTCAGTGAGCAGCGTGCCGGGTCCCAATGCCGAATCAGCTTCTGCTCGTTCTTCACGAGCCGGAACCAGACCTCCTGGACGATCTCCTCGGTGTCCTCTGTGGAAAGGCGATAACGTCGAACCAGCCGCTTGACAAAAGGCCCATACTTGAGCAGGAGAGCATTCCAGCCCTCCTCAGGGCTATTAAGGACCAGGTCACGGAGGGATTCATCAGATTGGGAGGTGTTTGGCTTCATCCTGGGTTGCATGGCAAGGTGGCAGATCGAATCGATGCATATTAGTGATATTGGATGTTATTTTCCACCACTAAGTATTTCGGCAAACGATAGATTTTCAAAGGAAGGGTAATTTTGAGTGAGAATCTCCCGTACCATAATATAAAGGCGTGAAATGAAGGTTCCTGCTAATCCAAAATGAGGGGGAGAGCTGAGAGATGGATCCGAAGCGATTAAATGACTTGGCGGCATTCCTTGAAGGAAGGCTCTCAGATGAGGAACAGCCATCCGTTCTTTCTGGCCTGAGGGACGATCCGGACATGCGGAGTTTGCTGCCTTTGGCAGCCTACCCAGGAGCACGTGAAGAGGTCCGGGTCCATCTGCCCTTTGCAGAGTCTTCACTTCTGGTAGTTGGAGAGGCTGGCGACTACTTCCGGATTCTCGAAAAGGATGAGGTTACCTTAACCGGTTGGAGCGCCCGGATCGCCAGTGCTTTCGAACGAATCGCAGGAGAAAAGTTTCCTGTCTGTGTCCGTGGATTGGTTGAGGCACAAACCTTTTTGGGAGAAATACCGCTGCGTATCACGTTGAAACCAGAGAATGGCCGTTTTTCGATCAATCTGGAAGCCAGGACCTCTGAGGAAAAACAGATCGAGGTGTGGAAAGACGGAAATGTCCTGCGCTCGATGCCTGCCTCTTCTCTCCCGAAGCGCCCGATCGATGGAGTTTCGCCCGGAACGCACTTTGCGTTTCGGGTGGGAGGGGAACCTGCTGGAGCCGCCCTGATCTGCACTCCATACTCCCTCAATCCGAACGACTGGAAAGCGGCCTCCCTGCACAACGCTATCACCGGGCACCTCAGCGAAGCGGTTCGTATCCTGAGAGAGGAAGTGTTGCCGCTCTACCCGAGGCCTGAGGAATTAGACCGGCAGCTGGGATGGATGAGCGCTCTCGGGGAATTGACGAGGTCGAAGGATCACGCCACTCTCGCCCCCCTCATGGCCACAAGGTCATCCACCTCCACGACTTTCCAGAGGGAGGCGGTTTACCTCCCGGTGTGGAAGACGGTTATAGCAACCACATTTGAACGATCCGATCTTGATCCAAATGAGGACAGCCTCGATTCTCTTCCAGAGAACACTCGGCTTCTCGCAACAACCGTCCTTGGGGCATACCGAGGGCAAGCCGGGCTGGTTTCGTTTCCGGCCAATGAGGGAGATGAACGAATTCGGAACGGGTGGGCTTGCCTTAGTGGGTGGGAATCCCTGCTCAATGAGAGATACACCGAGAGCAGGGAGGCTTTCGAATCTGTCGATCCGGTTCCGGGCGATCCCTTTCATCTTCGCTTCGCGGCCGCTCTCGCCGGACACCTTGGCTCAACCCTGGAAGCCACTACGCAACCGGAGCAGGCGGAAGTCTCCAGCGATACTGTGTGGAAGCAATTGTTCTCACAGATTCTATACACCGGGTCTTAAATAATTGTGCATATCCTCCTGCAGTCCAGCCAACCCACTGTGCTCAAACCGATACACCCGGAACTGAACACTGCTATGGCTTGCCTCCAGGAGCTCCGCTGTTTGCGAACAAATGAAGCCGGACCACGCGAGAAGATCCCTGTAGAGTCGATGGCCATACCGTGACTCCTCGGGCGGAGTATTTCGCCCTGAATGGCATGCCGCATGAATACAGTATTGTGCCCTTCCTGTCTGGGCTTGAATCCCATCCCCCAATCCTTGAAAACGGTTATCAGATGATACATGCCCAATTTCTTATGATGCCATGTGTAGAAGAATTTTCCTGCTTTTCTAAATATTTCCCGCTATTCCCTTTTTTATTCTCAAAGTAGAATCCATCCTGCGAACAAGGACCGATCCAGGTTTCCTTGGGGTCAGAAAACTATGGCACAAGCAGTACAACGATTGGTTTTGGAGGCAAGCCTCAGAGGCGAGAGTGAGATCCGGAGCCGTCTGGCCGAGTCCGGATGTGCTGTGTCCACCTTTGTTTCGTATAGCAAGCGCCATTTTGACCCGGCGGAACTTGGATCCCTGCTTGAGGACCTCCAAAAGACGCTCTCATTGTCGAATCGGGTGAGTGATGCATCCACGATTGAGACGAATCTGAAAGCGCTCGGCTCAAGGCTGTTCGACCTGCTGCTGAATGAGGAAACACGGTGGAGGTTTGAGCAGCAGGCCGGTGGATTCCTGGTCTTCGATCTTGATGAAACGTGCGTCCATATTCCATGGGAGCTTGTCCATGATGGGACTGATTTTCTATGCCGGCGGTTTGCGACAGGAAGGATCGTCCGGACGACCCAGGAAGCGCTTGCTGTCGAACGCCCGCGTCCTGACAGGAAAGCATCTCTCATTGTAGTCTCAAATCCTACCGGCGATCTCCCCGCAGCCTCCGAGGAAGGGGCAGAACTTCTCGACAAACTCGCTTCAGAGCCACGAATCCAAGTGGAATGGTTCAATGGCGGCCTGACTAAGATCGATCTGGCGAAGCTTCTCGGTGAGTTCGATGCCTTACACTACAGCGGACATGGTGAAGACAATGACGGCCCTGCCTGGGTTCTCTCCGATGGTCCTTTCCAGGCGGAAATGCTGCACACCTTGACGCGGCAAGGGAGGGCGGCGCCTCGGCTGGTATTCAATAACGCCTGCCAAGGCATGGAGAAAGGGCCTGGGGATCAGATTCACAAAACAGCTGCTTCAGTTGGCCTCATGCCCTCCTTCAAGCTGGATGCCGTCACTACATCGGGGCGCATGGCGACCTGATGGACGGCTACGGCCGGTCAACAGCCATTTCGTTTTACCGGTATCTACTCGACGGAATGGAGATTGGGGAAGCACTAAGGCGGGTCCGCATTGAGGCCAGCAATCCGAGCTCAAACGGGAAGGCAAATCTGGCCTGGGCACACTACGTTTGTACGGTGATCCGGAAGACCACTTCTTCGGAGAGAAGAATACTGGCCGTAAAATCGAAAAGTCCCTGAACAAGGAATCGGCCTTTGTCGTTGCACTTTTGATCGAACAGCTTGAGATTGAATGTGTCGCGGAAGCGGAAGGATATGACGCAGCCAGGACTTTCCAGAAGGAGCTTCTGGATGACCTCTCCCGGCAGCTCACAAATTCTAAGGATGGGAAGCTGATCGAAACCTTAGGGAACACGCACCTCGTGGTCTTCGAATGTCCATCGGAAGCAGTTCGATTCAGCCTCCGGTTCATGTCGCAAAGAATCCCTCAAGCCCATTCCACCAATGGACAGCTGCCGCTCAAGGCAGCCCTTCACATGGGAGAGGTCACTGTAGCAAGGGAGCTGGGCAAGGACGATATTATCAGGATCGAGGGATCACTTACCACAGAGGCCTCACGTATCCTGCGCATTGCGTCTCCAAACCAGATACTGCTATCGAGGCCGGTCTTCGACTCCGCGCGGGCTGCAATCACGGCTCCAGACCTCCGCGAACTGGGTTCTGTTTCCTTCCTCGACTACGGGGCCTATCGGATCAAAGGAATTGAGTCGCCCCTCGGTCTCTGCGAAATCGGCATTAAGGGAGCCGCACCCCTGACAGCACCGCCCGAATCAGCCCGTGCTGCCCGATACCACTCCGGGGATGACGAACCGGTTCTGGGGTGGCGTCCCGCGCTTGAGCAGGAGATTCCAACATGCATTGGCTGGGTATTGACTGAGAGGCTCGGATCGGGAGGTTTCGGCGAGGTATGGCGGGCATCCAGAAAAGATGGAGGCGCCACGAGGATATTTAAATTCTGCTTCCTTGAAGAACGGATCCGCGCCCTTCGCCGCGAGGTGGCGCTCCTCCGAATTCTTTCCGAACGATTCGGGGACCTTCCCAACATCGTGCGGGTTCTTGGATTTCAATTTGAGGACGGACCCTACTGGATTTGCCTCGAGGATACCTGGTCACTGGACCTCTTGAAATGGCTGGAACAGCAGGGAGGCATCGAGAAAGTCCCGGCTGAGACCCGGCTGGCCATCATCATTCAAGCTGCCAAAACCCTTCAGAACGCACATGAGTCAGGAGTTCTGCACCGGGATATCAAACCCTCGAATGTCCTGATAAACGGCATCGCGAATGACCCCTCCACGATAACAGTCCAGCTGACAGACTTTGGGGTCGGCAAGGCCACTGAAAAGGCGCTTCTCGATCCATCGCTCCTCGCCGGCTTGACCAGTACAATCTCCGTCACGGATATCTTGCCGAAATATGGAACGCATCTCTATACCGCGCCGGAAATACTTTCAGGCAAAGATTCAACCACACGCTCCGATCTGTATTCTCTTGGCATTGTGTTCTTCCAGCTCATGGCAGGCGATTTCCAGCGCACCATCGGCTCTGACTGGTGGACCTTCATTCAGGATCCCCTGATTGCGGAAGATCTCGCGAAATGCCTTGCAACCGATCCTCTCTCTCGTTATTCAGGACCGGGGGAATTGGCGCAATCGCTGGAGTCGCTTCAGGCTCGACGCAGCAAGATTGTCAAGCAGGCGGCAGAAGACAGAAAACGGAAACGGATTAGGTTGTGGAGTGCAGCCGCAGGCATCGGTTTTCTGATTATTATCCTCTCGAGCCTGGGTTTGGGCATCGGTCTGGTGCGCGAACACCAGGCGCGACTTCTGGCTCAATCGGAAACAAAGAAGAAGGAGCATGAACTCTATCTTTCCTCCATCAATCTCGCTCAGAGAGCCATCGGCAGCCGTCAATACGATCGCGCATTGGAGATCCTGAAGGCCTGTCCGGAATCCGAACGAAACTGGGAATGGGGGCATCTGCTGTATCTCTGCAACCTGGATGTCATGTGCATGGGTGACAGCAGAGATGAGATCCTCGATGCGGCAGCGAGCACAGATGGCAAATGGGCAGTTTCAGGACACCGAAGCGGTGCCATCCGGATATGGGATCTTTCCGAAGGGAAGATGACCCGAGAACTTATCGGCGTCGGCAGTCCGGTGCTGTCCATTTCGGTCAGTTCAGACAATAAAGTTGTTGCAGCTGCGCGGGAGGATGGCGCAGTCCTTATCTGGGATACCGCCACTTGGAAGAAGGATGAACTCATCCATCCTTCGGAACGAAGGGTAACCTCCCTCGCTTTCTGTCCCGCGAGCCATGCTCTCGCTGTTGGTGATGCTGAGTCAGCTATCCATTTGTGGGATTTGTCTTCCCTCACGCCCATAATCAGCATGACATGCGGCGCCAACGAAGAGCCGGTCTGCATCGACTTCGATCCGGAAGGCAGGAAACTGGTCGCGGCCTGTGCACTCCCAGAACCAATCGACTCCCCAAAGTATGTGAGAATTTACAGTACTAAATCCGGCCGGGAGCTCGCGCAGCTTGTTCAAGAGGGCAACACATCTTGCACCTCGGCCAAGTTCAGCCCTGATGGCCATTATCTCGCGGTGGGAGGATCGAAAGGTACTTTATGCCTCTGGGAGATGGATAGTTTAAAGCTCAAATGGAAAATTCAGGCACACCCAAAAGCGGTCCGTTCAATTGGGATTCACCCAGGTGGCTCCCGGATTGTAACCGGTGCCGAAGATGGAGTTATCCGGACATGGAACATGGGAACTGGTGACTTGCAGGTTACCCTTAAAGGACACACACGAAAGGTGGATCATCTGTCCTGCCTGCCGGGTGAGGATATGATTCTAAGTGCGGGAAGCGACGGGACACTTCGGTTATGGTCAGTGTTTCCGGATTCCCATTTAGACCTCTTCAGTGGCCCGCGGAATGGAGTGTCAGGTCTGGCGCTCACCCCCGGCGGACAGGGCCTGCTTGCAGCCTTTTCATCCTCAAAGTTCATCCGTGAGCGCACCGCATTTGCCTGGAATTCATGGACCCATAAGGAAACGATGTTGATCGAAGGTGATGACCTCGGAACGATTTGTACGGTTCCTGATCCCAAAGGTCATCGGATTTACACGGGTGGCGCGGATTCTGTCCTGCGAGCCTGGGAATTTCCCTCGATGGAATTCGCCGAAGAACGAAGGATTGTCAGCGACCAGAACATCGATGGCATCTCGGATGATGTCCGCTTCATTGCATGCACAATGAAGGGGGACCGACTGTTAACCGGACTCAGGAATGGTCTTGTCACCATCTGGGAAACGCCCTCCCTCAGAAAGCTGGTCGAATCGCAGGTCGTCCCCCCCGGGGAGGTTCTGACCGCTCTTGCATTCTCCCCGACATCACAAACAGTCGCTTTTTCCACTATCACCCCCGGAGCGCAAAGGCCATCTGAAATACGAATCCTGAGCAGCGATACTTTGAGGCCGATGAAGTCCCTGCCAACACAACGAAATGAAATCAGCTCCCTCTCATTTCGCTCTGACGGAAACATTCTCGCAGCGGGGGGTAAAGACGGCCGGATCGACCTGTGGAATGTTACCGGGCAAACCCTTCTTCATAGTCTTTCCGGACACTCAGATGCCGTCCGCTCCCTGGCCTTCACCAAAGATGGCACACGCCTTTTTTCTGGAAGCAGCGACAAGACCCTTAAGTTATGGCACCTGTCCGATGACGACACGCGCGAGTTAATCAGTTTCGAGGGAAAGCATGCAGTTGGACTGACTCAGATCGCTTTCGATCCAGCAAGCCAGCTCCTGGCTTCCGGTGACGCCGATGGAGTTGTATGGATTTGGCCAGCTTTCCCCTGGAGATCAAATGAATATGCCGGCTCTTCCAGCGAACTCTGGATGGACACTGTGGAATGCTACAAGCGCTCGTTCTGGGCAAAGCGACTTCCCGGCGCCGAGTGGCCCTCTAAAACAGGCAACTCTGTTCAGGATTCATTAGCCCAGAAGGTCCCGGTTCAATCTGTATCCGAGTCGCTCGAAACTGAATATGAGGTGGAGTCCTGTACTGATGCCATCGTCTTGCTCGCTCAGTACAACTACTTCCTTACAGATTCCGGTGGCAAAACAAAGGATGACGCGAATCAAGGCCTTCCGAGCTTCCGTCAGATGGATGAGGGCGAAGCGGAAGAGGACCCGAATGTCAACTGGTATGTCTGCTGGCCGGTTCACAGCACAGAGCATCGTAATGGTGAGCCAAGGCGCTATACGGACCGATCAAAACAGAAACACCGTGTAGTCCTCAGAAATGGTTGCCACGGGGAGGTTCCTCGCTAT
>LMZT01000010.1 GCA_001567115.1 Candidatus Hinthialibacteria bacterium OLB16
CGCCCTCGAAGCAGACCGCGGAAGGAACAGATGACCCAGGCGAAGACCTACATACTCAACACCCGACTCCACCAACGACTCCACCTGCACTTATGACGCGGTCTGGAATGAGCTGGCGACATCTCCATTCAGTGGGCCTCGGCTTGGTGAGGGGTTAACCAGTCGCCAGAGAGACAGCGATTTCCTAACCGATGGATTCTGAACAGGTCGTCAGGGGTTGACAGGTAAGCTTCTCTTCCCACAATTCCTCTGTTCTGCCACATTACCGGTAAAACACCATGGACATGCCGATTCTCATGGGGTGTATGTGGGGGGTCTTGACCGCGGGAGTTCACTTTCTCCTGCTGCGAAAGTCTCTCAACACAGTGGGAAATCGCCCGATGACACCTTCTGTGTGGATCTGGCGTATATCTTCAACTTCACGAATCCTTGCTGTGGGTGTTATTCTCGTGATGGGTGTGCTATGGAAAAATCTCCGTCTGGATGCAGCGATTGTGACCTATGCGGTCCTCCACACGGTGATGATGATTGGTTACGGAGTTTATCTCTCCGGCCATTCAACCCGAACCGGTGTTGAATCGGTTGATTGAAAACCCGATCCAGCTGAAACTCCCGTTGCAGCTCGGACTGGCCGCCAATCGACAGGAAAGGAAGAAGGATGCCTTACACAAGCGTCTTGGCAAGGCGGTATGCACATGGCCTGCTGGGGGTTGTACGAACTGGTGGAAGATTGCCGGAAACCAGCCAGGAGCTGCACCGTTTCCTCGACCTGTTTACTGAAAATGCAAATTTTCGCGAGGCCATGCTCAATCCAGCTTACAGCGCCCGCGAGCGTCGTGAACTGCTGGATCAAGTCGCCCCGCAGCTCAATCTGTCCAGCGAAACCACCAACTTCCTGCGGCTGTTGATTGAAAAACGCCGCATGGAAAATATTGGCGAAATGGTCGAAGCCTTCGATGAACTGTACCGCCAGGAGGCAGGCATCATCCGGGCTGAAGTCGTTGTCGCTGAGGATGTCAGCCCCGAACTTGAAAACCGGGTGACACAGGTGGTTCAGAAAATTTCCGGCAAAACACCGGAGGTGCTGGTTCAGAAAGATCCTTCGATTATCGGGGGAATGAAAATCCGGATGGGCAACACCATTCTGGATGCCAGCATTAAAACGAAACTTGAACGGTTGAGGGAAAAACTGATTGAACCCTCCACCGCTTCGTAAGCACTAATATCCCGAGAGGAGCACAAGATTTCAGCGATGTCGCACCAGATCAGACCGGATGAAATCAGTACACTCATTGAGCAGCGGATCCGGACCTTTGGTTCGGAAGTCCAGACAGAGGATGTCGGCACTGTCATCGAAGTGGGTGATGGCATTGCTCGAGTCTATGGCCTGGATAAAGCCATGGCGGGCGAAATGGTCGAATTTCCCGACGGTGTCAAGGGAATGGTTCTGAACCTCGAGGAGGGGAATGTCGGTATCGTCCTTTTCGGCCAGGACCGTGGAATCAAGGAAGGGGATACCGTCCGGTGTACCGGCCAGGTTGTGGTTGTTCCCTGTGGTGAGGGGCTGCTGGGCCGTGTGGTCAATCCGCTCGGTGAACCGGTGGATGGAAAAGGCCCGATCAACCCGAAACCGACCGCTTTCCGGAAAATCGAGATGGTGGCTCGCGGAATCGTGGATCGAATGCCAGTCCGCGAACCGCTCCAGACCGGCCTCAAAGCCATCGATTCCATGACCCCGATCGGCCGCGGGCAGCGCGAATTGATCATCGGAGACCGCCAGACCGGCAAATCGGCCCTGGCGCTTGACACCATCATCAACCAGAAGGCCACCCACAAAACCGATTCTCCGGTCTATTGCATCTATGTCGCTGTTGGCCAGAAGGATTCCACTATCGCCCAGGTTGTCAAAGCACTCGAAGACAACGGGGCGATGAATTATACCATCGTGGTCAGCGCGCCTGCCTCCGAATCCGCGCCCATGCAGTTTATCGCTCCCTATGCCGGTTGCGCCATGGGCGAGCACTTCATGTTCGAAGGCAAGCATGTCCTGTGTGTCTATGATGACCTTTCCAAGCAGGCTGTGGCTTATCGCCAGCTGTCCCTGCTGCTTCGCCGCCCCCCCGGGCGTGAAGCCTATCCCGGAGATGTGTTTTACCTTCACAGCAGGCTTCTCGAACGCGCTTCCAAGCTGAGCAAAGAACTCGGCGGCGGTTCTCTGACTGCCCTGCCGATTATCGAAACCCAGGCGGGAGACGTTTCAGCTTATATCCCGACTAATGTCATCTCGATCACCGATGGCCAGATTTTCCTTGAAACCGACCTGTTCTATTCCGGTGTGCGCCCGGCCATCAATGTGGGTATTTCGGTTTCACGTGTCGGTGGAAATGCCCAGATCAAAGCCATGAAGCAGGTTGCCGGAAGGCTGCGCATCGAGCTCGCCCAGTACCGCGAACTGGCGGCTTTTGCAAAATTCGGATCGGACCTCGATGCCGCGACCCAGAAACAGCTGCGGCGCGGTGAAAGGCTGGTGGAAGTGCTCAAACAGGGCCAGTATGTTCCACTGCCGGTTGAAGAGCAGGTTCTTCAAATATTCGCCGCAACCGAAGGCTTCTGGGATGATGTTCCAGTTGCCGATGTGGTCCGGATGAGCGATGAGCTGCTCGATCACATGCGTGTTTCCCAGTCAGCCATCCTGAGTGAGATTGTGGCTAAAAAAGAACTCAGCGATGACCTGCGCGCACGGATGCGGAAGGCAATCCAGGAATTCAAAGAGGCTCAGCTCGCAGTCAGCGCCAAAGCCTGAGTTCTCCAGCACAAGCAGATAAATTACAAGACTGAATCAGGAGCATAAAAATCCATGGTGGATGGGAAAGTCGTTCAGGTTATCGGTCCGGTGGTGGATGTCGAGTTTGATTCAGGATCCCTGCCGGATATTCTTAATGCCTTGGTCATTCCGAAAGACGGGAATGTCATGGAACGCGATGTGGTCATCGAAGTGGCACAGCACCTCGGCAACAATGTGGTCCGAGCGGTTGCCATGTCCAGCACCGACGGCATCGGGCGTGGCCAGGTGGTTCACGATTCCGGCGCGCCGATCACAGTTCCGGTGGGGCCGCAAACACTCGGCCGAATCTTCAATGTGCTTGGGGAACCGGTCGATAAAATGCCCGATCCGGATACAAAACTGCGTGCCCCGATCCACAAAAAACCGCCTCAGTTTGTCGATCAGAGCACCACTTCCGAGATGCTGGAAACCGGCCTCAAAGTGGTGGATCTCCTCTGCCCGTATGCCAAGGGAGGCAAGGTCGGCCTGTTCGGGGGAGCCGGTGTCGGAAAAACCGTGCTCATCATGGAATTGATCCGTAACATCGCCCAGGAGCATGGTGGAACCTCTGTGTTCTCCGGCGTGGGTGAACGCACCCGTGAAGGAAATGACCTCTGGCTCGAAATGCAGGAGTCCGGTGTTATCGCCAAAACCGCTCTTGTGTACGGGCAGATGAACGAACCCCCCGGGGCACGCCTCCGTGTCGGATTGACCGGTTTGACCATGGCCGAATACTTCCGTGACGAAGAAGGGCAGGATGTGCTCCTCTTCATCGATAACATTTTCCGGTTCACACAGGCCGGTTCGGAGGTGTCGGCACTTCTGGGACGCATGCCTTCCGCGGTGGGTTATCAGCCCAACCTGGCGACCGAAATGGCGGGTCTTCAGGAGAGAATCACCTCCACCCGCAAAGGTTCTGTGACTTCTGTCCAGGCGATTTATGTCCCCGCCGATGACTTGACCGATCCAGCCCCGGCGACCGCATTCGCACATCTGGATGCCACCACAGTTCTCTCCCGCCAGATTGCCGAACTGGGGATTTATCCCGCAGTCGATCCACTCGATTCGACTTCCCGAATCCTCAAACCCGATGTGGTTGGCCTCGACCATTACCTGATCGCCCGCCAGACCCAGAAAGTCCTCCAGACCTACAAGGATCTGCAGGATATTATCGCCATTCTTGGTATGGATGAGCTGTCTGACGACGACAAACTGATCGTGTCCCGCGCACGGAAGATTCAACGCTTCCTTTCGCAACCCTTCTTTGTGGCCGAGCAGTTCACCGGTTATCAGGGTCAGTATGTTCCACGTGAACAGTCCGTCGCCGGCTTCAGGGAAATACTCTCTGGCGATATGGATGATCTGCCTGAACAGGCGTTCTACATGGTGGGTAATATCGAACAGGTCAAAGAGAAGGCTGAAAAGCTGGCCCGGGAGTAACCTGGTAAAAGCCTGTCTGTTCCATTTGGTTTATTTGATGCAACACAGGGGTATGGCAATCCATGCCCCTTTTTTATTTAACAGCCCTGGAAGAACCACAGCCTTGCAGAGGTTCCCGTACAAGCGGGATCTCATCCACACTCACTCCAATCACCAGGCGATAGCAACGCACTTCGGCATCGGATTCCTCTGGAAACCGTGCGATCAGGTAGTATCCATCCAGCCAGGCTGGCCAGCCCAGATCGGGATCCAGGAATCGGGCTGGATATCCCACGGATCGGGATGGGCACACTCCGGTCGGATGAGAATGACAGAGGGCCATGATCTGCTGGTTCCGCCGATGAATGGAAATTTCTGTGCGCCGGACATGCCCCGCATCGAGGAAAAAATCTTTCAGCTGGCCATTGAGATTATCGAGGGGATAAAAGCGGTCAGCAATTCCATGCCGGCCCGCCAGAAATCCACAGGCCTCCCTGGGAGATTCCTTCTTCAGGCTGGCCACCATCTGCTGGTAAGCCTCCTCTGTGATCCGGAATGGGGCTGTCTCCATCATCGCTCAGGATCCTGTTGAGGCGGATTGCGGTCCAGCCGCATGAATCAATAGTGCCGTTTCAGAATCAGGTCAGCGGCGGCGCGCAGGGCTGTTGCATGTTCACCGAACGGAACCAGGCTCTGCTCGGCACGCTGGGTTAAATCTGCTGCCTTGGCACGTGACTCTTCGATTCCGAAAACCGCCGGATAGGTGACCTTGTTCTGCTCGACATCCTTATGGGAACGCTTGCCCAGCTGCTCCGTGGTTTCCACAAGGTCGAGCAGATCATCGATGATCTGGAAAGCAAGCCCGATGCATTCACCAAAGGTCGCGAGGTATTCGGCCTGCTGCCTGGTGGCTCCTGCCGCCTGGCCTCCAGCGACCACACAGGCGCGCAGAAATGCCCCGGTCTTGTTCCGGTGGATCTCTTCGACAAGCTGCGGAGTGGGTTCGTGGTGGACAGATTCTAGGTCGAGCATCTGTCCCGTGACCATCCCGCCGATCCCGGTTGCATCGCCGATGCTCCGGGCTGCGTGTGCCAACTCCATTCCATGATCGACAATCCCCTCGACCAGCAGTTGAAAGCCAAGATTGAGGAGGGCATCCCCGGCGAGAATAGCGGTCGCTTCATCGAATGCCTTATGGCAGGTTGGCTTTCCACGCCGCAGGTCGTCATCATCCATGGCCGGGAGGTCATCATGGATCAATGAATAGGTGTGGATGCATTCCACCGCAGCTCCCACACGGGTTTCCGGCAGAATCGCGGACTTCGCTGCGGGCTGCCCGTTCATCCCCCGGACAGCATCCGCCGCTGCGAACACCAGCAGGGGGCGGATCCGTTTGCCTCCCACAAAGAGGCTGTAACGCATCGCTTCGATCAGGCGCGCCGATGCTCCATCGTCGGCTGAGAGGCGTTTGTCCAGGTATGTTTCGACTGTCTCTTTGACACGGGACAGATAAGTGGCAAGATCAAACATGGCGTGCCTATCATAGCACAGGCTTGTTTTTTAGGAGGAGGCCTCCCGGAAGGAGCGTTTTCATGCGGTCTGTTTTTGTCAGTGCCATCCTGCTGGCCTGGATTCTTTTTTCCACAAGCCAGGCCGAAGACTTTCCCGCTTTGGTGACTTTTGTGAAGGATGGCGACACTTTCGAAGCCCGGCGGAATGGAGAGACTGTGACCATCCGCCTCTTTGGCATCGACTGCCCGGAAAAGGGGCAGCCCTTTGCCGATGCGGCACGCAAGTTCACCGAAAGCCAGGTCCTCAACAAGACTGTTCAGATCCACATCAGGGACAGAGACCGTTATGGCCGCCTGGTTGCGGAGGTGACAGGCAACGGCAAAGAGAACCTCAACCAGGCACTGGTTCGCGAGGGATTCGCCTGGCATTACAAAAAACACAGCAAAGACCCGGCCATGGCCGCGCTGGAGAACCAGGCGCGAGCCGAAAAAAAGGGGGTATGGAGGGATATTCAACCGACCGCACCCTGGGATTACCGTGCACAGCACCGCATCTGGGCGAGCCGTGAGCAGCCCAGGTCAAAAGCCTCCACACCGGCTCCCACACCGACCCGAAAGCCCACAGCATCCGATTCTTCGGGGAAGGCCGAAAAGACCGATGGCCGGGTCATTGCCAACCGCAGGAGCAAGGTCTACCACCACCCGGACTGTCCGAATGGAACCAGAATATCAGCCGCGAACCGAATCGAATTTCCTTCAGCTTCAAAAGCGGAAGCCGCTGGTTATCGCCTCTGCGCTGAAGAGAAAAAGAAGCGCGAGGGAAATTAGTGGACACCCTACGGGTTTACCCCAGCACACGCTTCCTCTCGGGATCATAGAGAACTTTGTCATGGCGTTTCGCCGGGTAACGTTCACAGTAAGCCTCAACCTCGAAATCGGTGTGGGTTGAATCTTCGATCGGCAGGTACCCATAAGCCACAGTCCGGCCCACTGTGTATCCATATCCGCCGCTGGTGATAATGCCCGAAACATGGCCATCCTTGAGGATCGTCTCACCACCCAGGAGGCGGAGCGGCTTCTCCAGGCTGAAACAGCACAGCTTGCGGCGTATCCCATCCTTTTTGACTCGCGCCAGCGCCTCACGCCCGATGAAATCACCTTTGTTCAGATCGACACAGAACCCCAAACCGGCTTCATAAGGGTTGTAATCCGGGGTGATATCCGCGCTCCAGTAACGATAGCCCTTTTCGAGGCGCATGGATTCCAGAGCACGGTACCCGAAATCCACCAGGCCGAATTCCTGCCCGGCCTCCCAGAGCCGCTCATAGACATGCTGCGCAAACTCATAAGAAACATGCAGCTCCCAGCCAAGCTCCCCCACATAAGTAACACGCAGGGCAGTCACCGGCGCATAGCCGATGGCCATGTGACGGCAGCTTGCGAACGGAAAGGCTGCATTTGAAATATCCTGATCGGTCACCTTCGAAAGGACATGGCGTGCGAGTGGCCCCCACAACCCGATGACCGAGTTCATGGAGGTCACATCTTTGACGAACACACCGCCATCCCCGGGGAGATGCCTGCTGATCCAGCTCAGATCGTGGGTTGGAAAAGAGGTGCCGGTCACCAGATAAAAGTGGTCCTCATCGATGCGCGCCACTGTCAGATCACACTCGATCCCCCCACGTGGATTGCACATCTGGGTATAGGTCAGACTTCCAGCCGGCTTGTCGAGGTTTGCCACTGCTAACCTCTGGAGAAATTCGAAAGATTTAGGCCCCCGGACTTCAATCTTCCCGAAAGAGGCCATATCGATGATGCCGACTTTCTCGCGCACGGCACGGTGTTCGCTTCCTACAGCCTCGAACCAGTTCGGATAATCGAAAGAGAGAGTTTCGACCGGTTCCATCCCCTCCGGTGCAAACCAGCTCACCCGTTCCCAGCCATTCTTCTCTCCGAAAACCGCCCGCTTGCTCCTGAGCACCTCATTGAGCGGGCTGCGCCTGATCCCGCGCGCCGACTCATTTTCCTCGCCGGGCCAGCGCAGAGTGTAATGCTTGGCATAGTGCTCGGAGGTGCGATCCACCACAAAGCTCAGGCTGCCATGGTGTCTGGAGAAGCGCCGGATATCCAGTGGCCAGAGATCCATGCCCGGCTCACCCTCGACAATCCACTCCGCCATGGCCCTGCCAACCCCGCCGCCTCCAGCGATTCCAAAGCAGTTCATACCTGCTGCCACATAGAAATTGGGCACTTCGGGAGATGGCCCGAGGATATAATTTCCATCCGGTGAGTAACCATCCGGGCCATTGATCATCTTTCGGATGCCCACAGTTTCGATGCAGGGTGTGCGGAAAACCGCTGCCTGAGAGAGAGGCTCGAACTGTTCATAATTGGGTTCCAGCAGCTGCTGGGTAAAACTGTTGGGGATCCCCCGCATTCCCCATGGGATGGGATTGAGCTCGAATCCTCCCATGGCCAATCCATCCACCTCCGGCTTGTAATAGATCAACCCATCCGGATCGCGCACAGTGGGGAGATCAGGCGGCATGTCCGGGATGGCCTCGGTCACAATATACTGATGCTCCATCGAACAGACCGGAACAATCACTCCCGCCATCAGGCCGATGCTGCGCGCCCACATCCCAGCCGCATTGACAACCACCTCGGTCCGTATGGGGCCTTTGTCGGTCAGAACTTCAGTCACTCTCCCTTTTTTGACAGTCATGCCGGTGACTGTGGTGTGCCGCAGGATGGTCACTCCTGAAGTTCGCGCCCCTTTGGCCAGCGCATGAGCCAGGCTGGCCGGATCCGCAAACCCATCGCTGGGGATGTATGCCGAGCCAACAACACCCTTCGGATTCATGATCGGAAACAGCTTGCGGGTTTCTTCAGGCCCCAGGAGATGCAATTCCAGCCCGAAACTGCGCGCACTGGTGGCTGCACGCTTGAGCTCCATCATACGGTTTTCCGAAGCGGCAATACGCAGGCTCCCGGCGGGTTTCCATCCGGTCGATTGTCCCGTTTCCGCCTCCAGGCGGTTGTACAGCTCCACACTGTACGACAGCATCCGGGTGAGATTTCTGGACTGGCGCAGCTGGCCGACCAACCCGGCCGCATGCCAGGTCGCTCCGCTGGTGAGCTCCGCTTTCTCCAGGATGACCACATCCTTCCATCCCATTTTTCCCAGGTGATAACCAATACTGCAGCCGACAATTCCTCCACCAATAATGACTGCACGCGCCTGATCGATCATGTTATTTGCCCCCTTGAAAACAGTGTGCTTTCAGCTCGACTCGGATAAATTTCAAGAACCGGCTCTCAACAGGCTGCTCAAAGCCTCGAATCGTCCGGCACTGTCCTTGAGGCCACCGCTGCGGTTTCGCGCCAGCCAGAGCTGGCGATACTCCGGGAGCAGCTGGTCGATTTTATCTGCCAGGGCATTGCGCTTCTCCAGGGGCAGCTGCTCAGTGCCCACTCCACCGGCCGCCAGCCGCGCACGCCCCAGATCCAGGGCCAGTAATGCAATTTCCGACCCGAGCAGAAACTCCTGGCGGATCAGCCCGGCCTCCTCACATTGCATGTCTGCCTGCTGAATGGCCTTTTTAATCTGTTCAATCTGCAGGGAAGCTGCATCGAGATTCTCCATGGTCATCCCGGCCAGGGCTGTGCCCTCGATCCCTCCACGGATGCTGTGCTGCAGGAGCAGGTAATACAGGGTATTGTTTTCGGCCAGGACTCCGGTTTTCTGGTAGACATTTCCAAGATCGAGCACTGCCTGCCCCATGGTGTTCGAACTGTCTTTGAAAACATGCACATCCAGCGCTCTGGCCAGCGGCATCTCTGTATTGCTGTCATAGCACCAGGATACCCCCGCGCCGAAGGCAAATCCCGCATAGGATACCGGAAGGAACTGCCAGTGGCCCCCATCCCCCCAGTCGGTAATGAGGTAACCGATGGCCCCATGGTGAAGCCCATTCCTCGCGGCATTGCGCAGATTCCCCAGGGCATTGTCAGTTCGGCCGATCAGGCTGTTCCAGGAAGAGGATCCCGGACAGACATAAAACGGTATCCCGGAGTCAGCGAATTTCTGCCCATGCTCCGCAAAGGGATGGTCGTCCTCATAGCCCCACTCCATGGCGATGACATCCTTCGGGAGCTCTCCGATCAGTTCGGGGTGCTGCATGATGATATCGCCCCAGAACTGCATCCGGCGCCCCTGCTCTGTGACCAGCTCGTGTATCTTCAGCAGGAACTCGAGATAGACACGGCCCACACCCTGTTTGTCGGTCGCTTCCTTGCTGCGCCCTTTGCCAAGAGTCCAGGTTTCATCGCAGCCCACATTGAACAGAGGGCTGCTGAAATTGGGGAGCGAATCGGCATACATATCCCCCAGCAGCGCGATGCTGCCCGGATCGACAGCACAGAGATCCATGCCTCCCTCCGGCATTTCCGCCAGCGGGAGGTATCGCTCATGCTTGAGCCATCTTTCCATGTGGCCGAAAGAGTTCTGATTGGGCACCAGCAGGATGAAGTGCTCCTGGCAATAGGCATCCAGAGCACGTATCTGGTGGGGCGTCATCGGGGAGGCATCCTGCCACACCACTGGGTGATTGCGGTAAGCGAAAGTATGCTCGGTGTACAGCTGCAGCTGGTTGATTTTCCACTCCGACAGAAGATCCACGAGGCGGTACAGGGTTTCCATTTCCGGGACCTTGTCACGCGAAATATCCAGCAGGACTCCACGGGATGGAAAGTCCGGCCAATCCTCGATATGCACATTCGGAATC
This sequence comes from Candidatus Hinthialibacteria bacterium OLB16, assembly GCA_001567115.1. GTDB lineage: Bacteria > Hinthialibacterota > Hinthialibacteria > OLB16 > OLB16 > OLB16. Next base: position 10,545 of record LMZT01000010.1, read on the forward strand.
AGAGGGGAGGGGGATGCCTGCCGCTGCAGCTGGCGCAGTGTCATCAGGCCATAATACAGGCCCGCATTGTCACGCGCTGTGACCCAGACTCCATTCTGATCCACCAGCAGGCGATAACCATCTTTGTGAATGATCGAAGCCGGATCGATCCGCAGATGTGTCGCGGGGCGTTCCCCACCGGGAGGAAACAAATGGTTCCAGATCTTCTCGAATAGCCGGGTTCCATCCCGGTCGACTCCCTCGATGGTCAGAACCGACTTCTCACTGCAGGCATAATGCCCTTCGAGAAACTGAATCCGCCGCGGTTTCGGCAGAAGGATATACTCACCGGAACTGCCGGCTTGATTAGGCCCAACCATGAGCTGCTTCTCCTCTGTGACATTCTGATTTGGGGGTGTCGATTCACACCAGGCTGACAATAAGCCAGATAAACACCAGGCGAGAATCATGAATCCGGTCTTTTTCGCCCTCCAGGTGCCAATGAATCGCATGACCACTCCTTTCTGGTGAAAGGCAATCATTCCACAAAGGCTGGCGTCTGCAAAGGAAAACATCTGAGCTTTTTACTGCCGTGGAAAACTCCATCATCGGGACAGGGCATAGGCCACACCCATGCCGACCTGCGCAGCCAGCATGAGAAGATACATGTGCTTCCAGGACACATGGTTGGCCTCGAGGGTCAGTTCATCCGGCTTGCGCAGGATCAGGTAAGCGATATAAGCCCCCCAGACCGCCAGCAGCACTCCGAGCAGGCCAATCCAGCGGCCATCCGCTGACAGCCAGCCAGTCCCTGCAAAGAACGCCAGCAGGATAAAGGGCAGAATAAAAAGGGGCTGATCATCCAGGCGCTGGCACGAACTCCATATCGTATCGGGAGGGTCATGCAGCCATACTTCCGGTCACCTTCCATGTCAGAAAAATCCTTGGTGGTTGCAGCCCCGAGAATGTAAAGGCCCATCACCAGCCCCAGCAGCCAGGGTTCGCGATCCATCGGATTTGCGATCGAAGACCATCCCGCCCACTACCAGCAAGGCATCCCCCTGGGAATCCGCGAT
>LMZT01000011.1 GCA_001567115.1 Candidatus Hinthialibacteria bacterium OLB16
CGAGAGTGAATATCCAGCCTCCCGCAGGTTGATGGTCCCGGATGGGAGGGGTCGATCCGGCTTGTTGATCCGGTCAATCTCCAGGGTCAAAAAATCTGGGTTGATGGCAATTGGAAGCTGCATTGAGAAAAGCCGCTGCCAGCCCGCCAAGAAGAATCGCGCAAATCCCCTGCCCCAGGGTGAGGTCCCCCAGGCCCCGCGCCAGCCAGGCCACCCAGCCGGCACTGAGAAAGCCGATCAATGGCGCAAGCAGTGTGAAGGGGCGCGCCAGCTGAAAGTAAAAGCCGCTTTTTCCCATGGCGATCAAACCATCTTGAGCAGATGACTCCTTCTGTCGTTCTCAGCCTGCCGTAAAAACATCGCTGCAGAGAAGCTCCGGGCACACCCCTCTTCACAAGGCCTCTCGGGAATCATCGATCGAAAAACTCGAAAGAATCATCCTCGGAATCATAAATCAGGCCACTTGCCTTTGAAGACCAGCGCGGCAGAATAAAGTGGCGTCCGACACGCCTTTTCCCTTCCAGAATCCGGTAGGTCCGATAATGCCTGTGCCCCTGGACACACACATCGACCCCCTCATCGATCATCTTTTCGACATAAGGCCAGTAGGGCTGCGTTTTCCAGAGAGATTTTTTACGGGTCACTTCATGAGTCAGATTGATCATCTTTCGCACCAGCTGGTCCTTGGCAGCCGAGGACAGGCGATGGAAAGCCTTCATCGGGAGTGGACGGCGGATCAATCCATGCAGCAGGCGATAGCCGAAATCACGCCGGCACAGGTCATCTCCATGGCAGAGATGAAAGCAGCGCCGTCCGAGGGTCCGGCGAATCGCCTCGAAGTGAATGGGAAAGGGGGGTTGGATCACTGGATCGAAGCACAGGGCGAAATCGCGGTTGCCGACAACAAATTCGAGCTCGCCGCCCTGATCGATAAATCTGTTCAGGATTGAAAAGATCCGGTTGCCGAACAGGTCATCGAGGCGTGCATCCCGATACCAGATGTTGAATACATCCCCAAGCAGGAAAACACGGGAAACTCCCAGTTTCCGCAAATCTTCCAGAAGGAACTGCTCGAACCGTTCGATCCGTGCAGGCACCCGGTGATCCAGGTGGATATCCGAAACAAAAACCACTCTTTCGCTCATGAGAAATGGCAGAATAGCAGCCCCACGGAACAGTTGTCAGCCGCATCGAGACAGAGGGGGATTGCGTTGGTTCTCCAAATTAGATTTCCCTTTATTCAATTATCATTGGAATGCTTTGGCCTTTTTCTACGGCACATCTGGAGCTTCGGTAAATTTGTTCAACTGGCTTAAGACTTCTGCTATCCTCAAGTAAAATTCCTGCGCCAACGGAAAACGGACCTTTTCCTGTCTCAAGAAAAATGAAAATCCCCCTACTGCCAAAAAATGACCTTGGAGAATTTTTACCAAATCAGTTGAAGAACCTCGAGTATGCGCAGAATTTGATCCCGCAAATTGCCAAATCAAGGGACCTGGTTGATGAGATTGAAAAGGTCCTTCCTTCCATCCCTACGTTTCACCGATTTATTCAAGGAGACGCCAGGGAAATCGGCTATATTGAAGACAACTCTGTTCATCTGATCGTGACATCGCCTCCTTACTGGACCCTGAAAAAGTATCACGAGCATGAAGCTCAGCTGGGTGCTGTAAACAAATATGAGGATTTTCTCATTGAACTCGATAAAGTCTGGCATAATTGCTACCGGATACTGGTTCCGGGTGGTCGACTGGTTTGTGTTGTCGGGGATGTCTGTCTATCCAGAAAACAAAATGAGGGGCGGCACACTGTCATCCCGCTTCATGCTTCTATTCAGGAGCATTGCAGAAGGATCGGTTTTGATAACCTGGCGCCGATCATCTGGTATAAAATCTCCAATGCAGCTTATGAATCATCAGGTAATGGCGGCGGATTCCTCGGAAAACCCTATGAGCCGAATGCAGTCATTAAGAACGACATCGAATACATCCTGATGGAAAGAAAGCCGGGTGGATATCGAAATCCGGACTTGCCGACTCGCATATTATCAACAATTTCCGAGGAAAATCATAAAAAGTGGTTCCAGTCGATCTGGTCAGGCGTAACAGGCGCATCGACGAAAGACCATCCTGCACCATTTCCTGAAGAACTGGCGGAACGTCTGATCCGTATGTTCTCATTTGTTGGTGACACAGTCGTTGATCCCTTTTCGGGAACAGGGACAACCTGTCTGGCATCAATCAAATCCGGCAGGAATTCCATCAGTGTTGAAATCGATCCTGGTTATTTCAGGAAAGCATTGCGGCGAATCCGGATGATGACGGGTTCCCTTTTTTCGTCTACAACCATAACAGAGGAAAACAGAGGGATGTAGAGAATGGATTTGAGCAGGCAGGTGTCAAGAGCCATTAAACATTTCTGGAAGGTGAGAATGGAACAACAGGACCGGCAAGGCATTCACCTCACCCCAAAGGACAGAGGCAATCGGGCTGCTGTTACCGGGAGGAAACATCTGGATGGCTTCATTGAACTGCTGAATAAGATCCTGTTCGAATCAGGCCTCCCCAAAACCACGATCCATTCCGATGCAACCACTCTCCCAGGATATTATCGCCCGACCAAAGGCTGGGATCTGGTTGTTGTATCAGAGGATTGCCTGCTCGCAACCATCGAGTTGAAGTCCCATATCGGTCCATCATTTGGAAACAATTTCAACAATCGGACCGAAGAAGCCCTTGGCAGCTCAGCTGACCTTTTGACCGCTTACCGTGAGGGGAAATTTAGACCATCCCCAAAACCATGGATGGGCTGGTTCATGCTGCTTGAGGATTGCCCTGGATCCAGCTCGCCTGTTCGAGTTGACGAGCCTTATTTCGATGTCTTTCCTGAGTTCAAGCAATCCTCTTATCTCAAGCGCTATGAAATACTTTGCCACCGGCTCCTCAGAGAAAGATTATATGATGGAGTCTGCTTGCTTTTGACTCGAAGAGAAGCAGGGCTTAAGGGCCATTTTACCGAACCAGACGCCGAACTCAGCTTCAACCGCTTTGCTGCATCCCTGATTGCTCATGTCACCGCCTGCGCCAGGCTTGGAATCATCCAGACATAACAAGCAGACGTTTATCCCCTCCACCTCTCACTCCGATATACCCCCATATCTTTCTGATATGAGGAAAAGACCTGCATTGGGCGCTGTGAAGCTGGGCCTCGAAAAAAGCCCCTCTCAAGCCAAACTGATCCGGGATTCTCAAAAGCCCGAAATATCCTGAAAATCAACCCCAATAAGGCCTCACAGCCCCTTTTCTGTGCAGCTGTGAATCCGGGAATGATTCGACGGATGTTTGGGCAGAGAGTTGGCATGATTGTTGATCTACAGGGTTATGCCAATCGACCGCATGGATCCAGCAAGATGCCTGTGGAGATGAACAGTGAAAGGAAACGAGAAGGATGAAAAAGACGGTAGGTTCTGGAGCCCAAAACCCCCAACCCCCCTCCAGCCCCAAAAGCCCAAAATCCACATTCCCGAACCTACCGTCGATTCAGCGCATACCATCATGAATGATCCCGGAAGGATGCTTCCCTGACTCCAGGACAAGCAGAGAAGAGCCTTCCCTCCTTCGGCGCCCGGATTTCACCCCGGGTGCCGAAGCCCACGAAAAAGAACCCACCCATTCTCCCAGCCATCCTTTTGTTTGGATTGACGCTTTTTTCGAAGAAACATAATCTGCTCATCTTATGTGGACTCCAATTGAAACCGACTCACTGCCCTTCATTCCCCGCAGGTGGCGCCTGATTCTTTCAATCATCCTGATCGGTTCGGCCCTGGTGCTGGCCGGTTACTCTGTTCTGGCTTTATCGGATCTGATCGGCCTGTGTTCGCCCGACTTCCGCCCACGCCAGGGGATCAGCCTCAAGCCATTCCTCAATCCCGCTTTCCCCGATCACCTGCCCTGGGTTGAATATCGTTCATCGAACCCTTATTACCTCTATCTTCTTGGCGCCATGCTGCTGTTTGGCGCAGGTGTGTTCCTCAGCAATGACATGCCTTCACACAGGAAATCACCGATCCCCTGGAAGGCAGAAATCATCCTCGCCCTGCTGGTTTTTCTGGTGGCCGTGTTTTTCCGATTTTATCTGTCCGACCGATTCCCCTATGGCCTCCATTACGACGAAAGCACCAATGCCATGATCGGCAATGATTTTATCGACGAATGGAAACCCGGGGCCCAGGCCCGCATTCACGATATCCAGGATCAAATCTCCAGCAAAGATGACGAAATTCAGGCCCTTATGAATGGCGGAATGACTGATGACGATCCTGAGGTCATTCGCCTGAAAACAGAAAGACAGCAGATTCGCCGCCAGCTCGAGGATGTCCAGGTTCCTGTCTTTACCCCGCAGGGATTTGGCAAGGCCACCATGCACATGTACCAGATTGCCCTGGCGATGAAATGGTTTGGTTCATCGATCTTTTCCATCCGCCTGCCGACCATGATCGCCGGTGTTCTCGGAGTCATAGCGCTGTATCTGCTCCTCAGGCTGTTATGCGATGTTCCGGCTGCCCTGCTGGGTGCGATGTTCCTGGCGGCCATGCGCTGGCATGTCAACTTTTCGCGTGTGGCATACGATGCCATCGAAGCCCCCTTCATCATCACGATAACCGCCTTCTTCTTTTTCCTGGCCTATCAGCATCGGGATCTCACCAGAACACCCGACCCCGAAGAGGGGGAGGTTCCTCTGACCTGCCGCTGGATCGGCTTTTACTGGCTGAAATGGGTGGTGATCACCGCGCCTGTCTGGCTGCTTTCCGGTTACTGTTTCGGTTTGAGCATTTACTCCTATAAACCACTTTATCTCTTTCCGGGATTTCTGGGTGTGTTCCTGCTCGCACGCTTCATCATTCAGCGCCAGATGCTGCGCTGGAACCTGATTGGATTCTGCCTGTTCGGTATTGCTGCGTATTTCTGCGCCAGCGAGATGCTCGAGTTCCGGAGAGAGCATCCGGAGGTATTCTCGGAGAGGCTGAACATGGTGAGCATCCTCAATTTCTCCGAACCCTGGAAAAACAACTGGGGCCGGATTTGGGATAATCTGCTGGTCAGTTACCGTATGTTCCATATCCGTGGCGATATCAACCCGCGCCACAATTTCCCTTATGCGCCGATGACTCATCCGATCCTCGGTGCACTGTTTCCGCTCGGAATGGCCTGGGCTCTGGTGCGCTGGAGGACTCGGCTGGGCCTTTTTTCTCTCGGCTGGTTCTCCGCCATGCTGCTGCCCATGGTCCTGTCCATCGAAGCCCCGAATGTCCTGCGCTCGATCTGCATCATCCCGGTCATCTGTCTCTGGTCCGCCATCGCTCTCCGGCAGTTTGGATTATGCTTCCTGGTGCTGGCTGAAGACTGGCTGCCAGGCCGGAAATGGTTGAGCGGGACACTGGCAGGAATCGGATGGGCCTTCACCCTTTTTCTGGCTGTTGTTTTCTGGCGGGGTGAATACCAGCTCTTTTTCAGAGACCAGCTCCCCAAACCGGAACCATATCTCCATTACGATGCCAAATTTGTCGACATGGCCCGCTTTGTGAATGACCAGAAAGGGAACTTCTATGCAGTCAGTGATGCCAATGGCCACAACTCGCTGAAGCTGCTCAACAAGCCCGGCATCTGGAAAAACCACCTCTTCCTGCAGCAGGAATTACCGGCCCAGGGTGATGAAGATATCGATGCGCTTTATATCATCATGGAACCCTGGAACCGCCCGGACAAAAGGCGCTGGCTCGAATGGCTCTATGGACCTGAGGTCCAGGGAAAAGACGAGAAGGATCCCTTCGGGGCGAAGATATTCAGCTGGTTTCGAGTTCCCGCCGATATCAAGATAAAGCACCGCGGCTTCTCACTCGAGGTGGCCGATGCTTCCGGTGAACAGGAGGCCAAAGTTCTACCGACGATTCCTTCCCTTTCCTTCGATCCCGGGGATTTGGGACTCTCCAGCCCGTTAGCTCTCAAGGGAAAGGCGATGTGGGTGATTCCTGAGGGCCGCCAGGGAATCCAGCGTTTCCGCCTGGAAACACCAGATCGATTCACTCTATGGATCGATGGGGAAGTTGTCCTGGATGCAACCGGAACCAGCGAAGCAATCGAAGTGGAGAAAGACCTGCTCGCGGGTGCTCACCAGGTTGAATTCACCCTGGTCCGTTCCGGCGCAACTGGACGCACCCAGGTGCTTTATCATTCACCCGGGAATCCCTCATTCGAGGATTTCGGTGGAGAGCAATTCCATGATCGCGGGATGCTTCCCGATGGTTTGAGGATGAGCTGGTGGTTCGGAAGCCGCCGCTGGCAAACCCGCCCGGATTATGTCTGGGTCGATCCGGTCATCAATTATCGCTGGAACCCTCCTTACAAATTCCCATTCAGCTTCAGATGGGAGGGGTACCTCAACTGCCCGATCTCTGGAAACTATGTCATCGGAACCGAAGCATGGGATTATGCCCTGGTCGAGATCGATGGAAACAAGGTTGTCGAAAGTCCCAATCAACGCGATCAGAAGAACCGTTATATCACTGGAACCATGGAACTCTCCCAGGGGAGACACAAGATTCGTGTGCTCTATTCGGATGATATTGGTGGCGGTGAGGCCCTGAGGCTGTACTGGACAGTTCCCGGGCGCGGAAGAGAGATCATCCCTGAGGAGGCCCTTTCCTACTGATATGCAGTCCGATAAAACCAAGAGCAAATCATCCCTGTTGATCATTTTTTTCACTGTCTTCATCGATCTGGTCGGATTCGGAATCATTATCCCGGTCCTTCAACCCTATGCACGACTGTATGGAGCGACCGATTTCCAGGCCGGATTGCTGGTGGGCACCTTTTCGGCCATTCAATTCTTTGTCATCCCGATCTGGGGGTGGTTAAGCGATCGATTCGGGCGCAAACCGATCGTGCTGGCCGGGCTGCTAGGGACCAGCCTATCCTACCTGGTCCTGGCTGTGGCTCCCAACCTGGCCACCCTTTTTGTGGGGCGAATTCTGGCCGGGCTGTTTGCTGGAAACCTGGTGGCGGCCCAGGCCTACATTGCGGATGTAACTCCCCCCGAAAACCGGGCGCATGGCATGGGTTTGATCGGGGTCGCATTCGGCCTCGGGTTTATCCTCGGCCCGGTGATCGGAGGGATCCTCAGCCATTATTCTTTCAGCCATCCCTCCTATGCGGCCGCCATTGCCTCAGGACTGGCCTTCCTGTTTGGGCTGACAGAGCTCAGAGAATCTCTTCCCCCTGAAAAGCGCCCAAAACACGCCCCCTTGCGCCACCCGATCCTGAATGTCTCGCATGTGACTTCGGACAAGCTGGTGTTTCGAGTCATTCTGGCCAATTTCTTTTTCGTCACAGCTTTCGCCATGTGGGACACTGTTTTTGTCCTGTTTGTCGGGAACCACATTCTGACGGGCCTCTCAGAAACCCAGCTTTCACGCAAAGTCGGCTACCTGATAGCCTTTGCTGGATTGGTTTCAGCCCTCATCCAGGGTGGAGCCATCCGGCCCATGGTCAAGAGGTATGGTGAAAAAAACCTTGTCCAGGCTGGATTTATTCTTCAAATTGCCGGATGCCTCGGGTTTCTGGGCCTTACTTTCTGGGGTGGAACCCAGAGCAGCGTGAGCCTGATTCCACTGCTGATTCTGATCGGCATTGGCTCCGGCCTGTCCAACCCTACCCTGATCGCCATGGCCTCGAAGCTGGCTCACCCTGAAAGGCAGGGAGAGGTGCTTGGGGCTTTCCGTGGGATCGGCAGCCTCGCACGAGCTGTTGGACCGTTGTGTGGCGCCTTCCTTTTCGGAAAAGTTTCACAAGCATCCCCCTATGCTGCCGGAGCTGTTCTCCTGATGGTTTCAGCGATGCTTTTATGGGGGCGTTTCGAATATTACCAATCATCCCCCTCGGATGAATAAACCCTGAAGGAATCCCTGTCTCCGCTTGCGGAAAGGTCGGTTTCAGCCGGTGCGGGGATTGACCCTTGAAGGACGAACGATTAACCTTTCAACGAAATTCGCACCGAATTGCCCGGGTGGTGGAATTGGCAGACACGTACGTTTGAGGGGCGTATGGGGCAACCCATGCGGGTTCAAGTCCCGCCCCGGGCACCACTCTGTCACACACTTTTTGAATCCTCGGTCATCCTGACTTTCCCGATAATCGACCCTGCAACCAGCACATCTCCCTCATACAGCGCCATTACCTGCCCGGGTGTCAAAGCTCGTTCCGGAGTGAGAAAACGCAGCCGCAGGGATTCTTCTCCAACCGATTCGATCCTGGCCGGGCTGCCAGGGTGGCGGTACCGCGGAAACGCACTCAAAACCTCTCCTTCACGAATTTCCCGGAACCGGTTTAACTCTCCGGCCTCTACCTCATTGGCATACAGGCACTCTTCCGGGCCGATGACCACCTGATTCATGCCGGAATCCATCTGCACCACATAAAAAGGGCCTCCAGACAGCCCAATCCCTTTTCTCTGCCCGATGGTGTACCCCTCGATGCCATGGTGCTGGCCGACCTTTTCCCCTTCGATATTCACCAGATCTCCGGGAGCCCCCTCCCCGAGCGCTTTCCGGTAATCCAGATCATGCGCAAAGCAGAGTTCCTGGCTTTCTCCCTTGTCGGCAGTAGCCAACCCCATTCGCTCAGCTATTTGGCGCACTTCCGGTTTGGTCAGGTGCCCCAATGGGAAAACCAGGCGGGAGAGGACCTCTTTTCGAATCGAAGCGAGGAAATAGGTCTGGTCTTTGTTTCGATCCGCCCCCCGTTTGAGGTAGATCGATCCATTCTGCTCCTGAAGACTGGCATAATGGCCAGTGGCCACTTTCTCGAAACCCAGGGTTTCCGCCCAGTGGAGAACATGATCGAATTTCACCCACTGGTTGCAGCGGTAACAGGGATTGGGGGTGCGGCCACGGTGGTACTCTTCCGCGAAATTGGCCAGCACTGTCCGGGTGAACAGGTCTTTTTCATTGAGCGAATAGTGTGGAATGCCGAGGAAATGGGCCACACAGCGCGCATCCTCCACATCCTGCAGCGAGCAGCATCCCCCCACCCGGCCCGAGTCCGCTGGGGCATCCGCCAGTCTCAAAGTGACCCCGGTGACTTCATGCCCCTGTTCCAGCAGCAGACCCGCCGCCACACTGCTGTCGACCCCTCCACTCATCATGACCAGTATGCGTGCCATTTCATTATGGAGTATAACGCGGGAACCGAAATTATCAGCCGGAAGCTCTTGATATTTGTAATACCTTAATTAAGATTACTTAAACGTTACATAATAAATATGTTAGGATCAATTCACCGAGTGGTGCTGCCGATAAATCAGGTGGGGTATAAACGGACGAAAGGAACCGATGAGCGTGAAATTTATCGAAAAATCTGCAGCCGGGAATAGAATCGGATGGATTGTGGGGTTTCTGCTTTTCCTTGGCCTGGCATCGGGAATCCGGGCAACCGGAGTCGAACCGACTCCCACCCCACCTCCCTTTCGAGGTCCCTGCGCAAAGGTCATCGAGCTGAACATATCCTGCCTGAGCGCCATCGACAACATGACCGATACCCTGGATTTCATAGTCTGTGCTCCATTGCCGACGAACCCCCAGGCAGCCTGTGAGCCAGTCGTTGCTCAGCCGATTCTGACCTGCCGGATTCCCACTGGGGCAATCCAGGCCCCGGAATGCCATTTTTCAAGCCAGATTCTTGCTGGATTATTGATTGAATGCCTGAACAATGAAGGTTCCGGAAATATATTCGCACAGCTGCTGGGCGATTCAGACCGGATCCGCATCGAAGCCAATTTCGAATTTGATCTGTGTATTTCCTCAACTGAATTTAAGAGCACCCCGCCACTCTCGCTCCCTCTCGGTCCGCAGTGTCCGCTGGTGAATCTGTGGGATGGAATCCCGGGAAATGAACACGGGAAACCCTCCAGTGGAATTTCCCTTCAAGTTTTCTCATCCGAGTGTGAGCCTTGTTCCCCCTGTGTGGAGACTTCCACCCTGACCATCGGTTGCACCGGGGGTGTGGTGCTGACCAACCGTCTCTTTACACTGTCTGCACTTCCAGTGGAGCCAAAAGGAAAGCCTCAGTGTGCACCGATCGCCTGCGAACAGGCTCTGGCCTCCTGCACTGTGGATTTTTCCAATCTCTTTCCTCCAGGGCCGGATAAGTCAGGAGAAATTACCTGCACTGACCTTCAGGAGTTCATTGTCGAGGAGCTGGCCGAATGTCTGGAACAGCATCTGGCCGGGCTGGTGTGCGCCGCCACAGGTGCTTCGGGACAGCTGATCCTGCGTTCCTCGGTGCCGCTGGCCTGGTGTGTGTGTGATGATGAGATAACGTCCTGCAGCAGGGGCTTCGGGCTTCCACTCACGGAGGCCTGTTCGGTTGTCAACATCAGCGATGGAACCCCAGACAATGAAAGCGCGGAGTTCAATGATTGGCGTTCCGGCCTGGCGCTTTTCCTCGAGCGGGGCCCCTGTGAAAGTGAATCGCCAACCGCCACGCCCACTCTTGCCCCATCCGCAAGCCAGACTCCAACTCCAACCTTCACCCGGCAGGTGGCTGCAACATCGACTCCCACACAACCCACTTCGCCTCCATCCACCCCGACCCGGACAGCCACTGCGCTGAATACTGCAAGTCCGACCGCGACTCAACCAGCACCTTTAACTGCCACACCCTCCCCAACTGTTACCCGGACTGAAACTGTGGCGCCCTCTCCAACTGCATCCCCGGTCGAGACCATGACCGGATGCGATAGTGGATATTATCTGCTCGATTCGCTGGGAGCACGCCACCGTGCCGGCCATCCCCGAGTGATTGAAGGCACCCTGTTTTTCGGGAGTGATCTGGCCAGGGATATGGAGCTGGTGCAGCTTCAGAATCAGCCCGGCAGCCCCTCCGGAGGACTGGACCTGGTGGTCCTGGATGCCTTGGGTGGAGTGCGCTTTGTCACCCATCCGATCAATATCCCTCAGGATTTCTTTTTCCCGATCGATTCCGAAACCGCCCCGCGAGGCCGTGCAGTGGATATCGAGGTCACCGGGGATGGATCCGGTTTGTGGGTCCTGACCGATTTTGGAGGAATTTACCGCGCTGGCTCTGCCAAACCGGCGCTTCAGGCAGGCCTGGTGCCCGGCACTGACCAGCAGGGCCTGTGGGGATTCGATATCCCTCTCGGACCGATGCGCGATCCCCGCATGGCCAATCCGGGAGGAGCCTCCCTGAGGGCTGTCTCACTCGTCGTTTTCGATATCGACAGCGACAACCTCGCCGATGGGTATCTGGTGGTCGACAGCATGGGAGGACGGCGCATGATCAATCCGGATGGCAGCCTGGTCAGCCCTCTTCAGTTCGCCGCAGAACCATTCGATAGCCCCTTGAGGCTGCTCAATCCTGCGGGCTATGTCTGGCCATTCTTTCCAGGGCTGGATATCGCACGGGACTGTGAGGCGCACACCAGCATGAAGGGTGTCGTCATCCTGGATGGATGGGGCGGGATTCACCCGGTTCCGGTGGATCGCCCCTCCAATCCGGTTTTCTTCGCCACCAACCGCAACCCTCAGGCCCCGGAGATGCTGCTGTCAACAGTCGGGCTGCCCTACATCACCACTGGGTTCGATGATCCCGCAACTCCCACGGATGAAGCCGATCCAGCTCTGTTCGGATCGGATGCTGTCTCGATTTTCAAAGACTTTGAATTCTGCCGTGCCGGACAGCAGGGATGTTACGTCATGGATCGCTTCGGCGGAGTCTTTGCCCTGGGTGCATCGCGCGCCGCTCCGGATATGTTGCAGCCACCTTTCGCGGGCGCCCCTTATTTCTTCCCTTCGCCAATCGCGGAGGATCTGGAAACTCTCTCCACAGACCAGAAAGAGTTTTCAAAATAGCGGGGATTACATACACCTCCCTGCTACCGGTTTGAGACAGGAGCCTTATAATCGGTCCCACTATGGACTGGCGCCGGATGATCCTTTGCGGCTGGCTTGGCCTTGCACTCCTGGTGGCTGCAGGTTGCGGGGGTTTCGAGGATGAGAGAGGGCTGACTCCGCTCGGCATCGAGAAAAAGATCATCCTCTATTCACCTCATGGAAAAGAGATCCTGACCGAATTCAAAACAGAATTCGAAAAAGCCTGGCCGGGAACCACTGTCGAGTACCTGTACATTTCCTCACAGCAATGCCTGGAGCGCATCCGCAATGAGAAGCGCAGCCCCATGGCGGATATCTGGTGGGGAGCCGGACACCCCACCTTCATGACCGCGGCGGAGGAAGGGCTTCTTGAAGCCTTCCGTCCCTCCTGGGCAGATAAAGCGGACCCGGGCCAGCATGACCCGAAAGATCTCTGGTATGCCACCTTCCTTTCACCCGAAATCATTTTCTACAACCGTGATCTGGTTGCCCCCGAAGAGGCCCCGAAAGACTGGAAGGATCTTGCCGACCCACGCTGGAAAGGGAAAATCCTGCTGCGTTACCCGATCCCATCCGACACGATGCGGGCAATCTTCTTTGGCATGATCCATCAGTCCATCCTGGCTCATGGCAATGAGAATTCCGCCTTTGAATGGATGCGCGCTCTTCATGGCAACACCCGGGAATATCTCTCGGGCGGGGAACTGCTCTTTCGCAAGATGGCTCAACGTGTCGGTTCCATCAGTGTCTGGACTCTCTCTGACATCAAACTGCAGGCCAGCCGTTATCAGTACCCCTTCGAAACCGTCTTTCCTGAAAGCGGCTGCCCGGTGCTGCTGGATGGCATTGCCCTTCTCAAAGGCGCACCCCACCCCAAAGCCGCGCAGGCGCTGTATGAGTTTGTGACCTCCTCCACCAGCGCGATCCGCCTGGCCGGGACCCCCTATTACCGGATCCCCACACGGACCGACCTCCCTCATGAATCCCTGCCGGATTGGATGCACGACCTCCGTTCACACTCGATGACACTCGATTGGAATCTTTACCGGTCACGAATGAATGACTGGATGCACCGTTGGGAACAGGAAATCCGGGGGCAGGCGGCTGAATAACCATGAGAGATCTTTCTTCGGCGACTTTCCTTTTATCCTCACTGCATGATCCCATCATTGAACTGGACCGTGATGGCGTGATCCTGTGGGCCAATCCGGCTGCCGAGCTGCTGCTGGGAGATGGAACCCCCCTGGCCGATGAGTTCCTCGTGTCTTTTGTGGCCCGTTCCAGAGATGGTGAAGAATTGCTCTCCGAGCTGGGGAAGGTGGAAGAAGGGGAATTTATCTGCGACCTGGACATGAAAAATCGGGATGGTTTCGAGATCCCGGTCGAAATGAGCCTGTTCAAAGAAACCCACTGGCCCACCTTTCTGGTGGTGCTGCACCCGGGGAGTGATGAGGCTCATTCCACCGAGCGCCTGGCAGTCCAGGCCCTTCATCTCACCACACGGCTCTCTGCGGTTCAGCAGAAAGTCCATGAATTGAGCGCAGAACTGCTTGACAAAACCATTCAGCTCTCCGAGGCCAAGAACCGCATGGAAGCAGTCCTGGCTAGCATGGGGGAGGGGCTGCTGGTCATTGACTCATTGGGTGTTGTGGCCCAGATCAATCAGTCCGCCTGTCGTATCCTCGAGATCGAAGCCGGCCAGATCACTGGGAAAAATATCGAGGAGAGCTCTCCCGGAACCAGGCTCTTCCTTCTGGCGCGGCATCTGACCCGGCGGGAAACCCCGCAGCCGGGTGGCCAGATCGACCCGCAACGCATCGACCTTCAGGAGAAGGTGGTCGAGGTCTCCATCGCCCCGATCCAGGAACGAGAAGGGCTCTCCGGTGAAGGCGGGATTGTCATGAACCTTCGCGATGTCACACGCCAGGCCGAACTGGACCGCCTCAAGACCGACCTGATATCGATCGTCTCCCATGAGATCCGTTCCCCTCTCAGCAACATGATGGGCTATATCGACCTGGTCCTGTCCGACCCATCGCATACCCTTCCGGAAGAAAACGCCGAATTTCTGCGGGTGGCCCATCGGAATGGAGCACGATTGGCCCATCTGGTCGATGACATGCTCGATCTCTCGCGCCTGGATGCCGGAAAAATTGAGATGGACATCACCGCAGTGGACCTGGAATACCTGATAAACTTCTCTTTGCTGTCCTTCCGGAACGAAGCGGATTCAAAAAAGATTAAGCTTTCCAAAGAGGTTCAGGGGCATCCGCAGGCCGCTGGTGATAATGACCGCCTCCAGCAGGTGCTCAACAACCTGCTCAGCAATGCCATCAAATATACCCGCGATGGCGGAGAGGTTGTTGTCTCTGCTGTGGAAGCCGGTGAAACAGTCTCTCTGTCTGTTGCAGACACGGGAATCGGTCTCAAGCCGGAAGATCTGGCACGCCTGTTCCAGCGCTTCTTCCGGGTGAGAAATGAAGATACACGCAAGATCTCCGGGACAGGTCTGGGGCTTTCAATCTCCAAATCGATTGTGGATGCGCATGGGGGCCGTCTGACAGTCACCAGCGAATACGGAAAAGGGACCACTTTTACTGTGATCCTTCCCACCTGGCGCACCTGATCGAATCATGCTGATCATTCCCATCGCCTCGGAAACTCCTCTTCAGAAAGTTCCCCACATCACCTATTGCCTGTTGGTGCTGCTGGCTGCTGTCTGGGGT
The DNA here is from genome assembly GCA_001567115.1 of Candidatus Hinthialibacteria bacterium OLB16. Classification (GTDB taxonomy): domain Bacteria; phylum Hinthialibacterota; class Hinthialibacteria; order OLB16; family OLB16; genus OLB16. The sequence goes on from LMZT01000011.1 coordinate 14,671, forward strand.
GTCGTTGCGTACCTCGCGCTCGCAGAATGGAAAGAGCATATCGAGGAGGGCCACTTTCACTCGATTCTGGCAACCTATGGATATGTGGATACCCTGCGACTCCCCTGGACTTACCTGACCAGCTCGCTGGTTCACCTGAGCCCGTTTCATCTCATTGGCAACATGCTGTTCATCTGGATGTTCGGCTGTTTTGCCGAGGAGATTCTGGGAAAGCGTTTTTTTCTGCTGCTTCTTCTGGGAGGTGCCATCTGCGGCGACCTGGCATTTTCTGCGGGCCTGGCTCTTTCCAGCGACCCCTCAGGGAAGACCCTGCCGCTCATCGGCGCATCGGACATCGTGACCGCGATTTTCGGGGCCACCTTAATCCTTCGGCCCGATCTGGAGTTCAAGTTCCTGTTCTTCATGCTGCTGTATTTCCGGCCCATCACCCATACCTGGACCATGCCTGCCTGGATGTATATCCCCGCCTGGGTTTTTCTGGATCTGCTCGGGCTTTATTTTTCCGGAGCATCGGCTGAAATCGCCCATACCGCTCATGCTGGTGGTCTGATCTGGGGATTGGCTTTCGGAGCCTGCTCGCGCTTCCTGCCCGGAATCAGCAATTTGCGAAAAAAAGATGCGGATTTTCAGGAAGAGCCTGCCGGCCTCGATCCCGAAAAAGAAAAGGAAACCTTCGAAATAGCCCTTGCCGGAAAGGCCTGGAAGGCAGCCTATGAAATATACCGGCGCATGATCCGGGAAAAGCGCCCCCTGCAAGTCCCTGTCGGCCAGGTCATGACCCTCGCAGACCAGCTGACCCACGAAGGCGATTCCTATCGAGCCGCTTTCCTCTACCGCCAGGTGTATTCGTCCGCCGAAGACCGCGATGTACGCCTGGAGGCCGCTTTGCGCCTGGTTCACCACCTCCTCCAGAGGGAAAATGACATCCAGGCCGCCAAACAGCTTCTCAGATCCCTCCATCAGGGGTATAAGGATCATCTGCGTTATCCTGAAGTTCTGGAGCTGATCCGGCAGGTCAAACAGGCTGATCAAACCCACTGAGGTGTTTTCGAATGCGAATCGTTTTTATCGGACATAGCGGGGAGCAATACCCTCATACCCGGGTGCGTTGCTATGGATTTGCCAAAGCCCTCAAGGAGCGTGGATTCGACACCCGGGTGTTGTCCTTCAAAGACCACCTCGCCGATCACCTGCGTGAGGAGGACATGTATGCCCACCTGCGTGACCGTGAGAAAATGAAACTGGTCCTGAGAGGAGCCTGGAAACTCCTGTGCGAACCGGCAGACCTCTTTTACATCCAGAAGGTGCACTTCCATACCGCCTCCCCCTACCTGCTGCACCGCATCCTTCGGCGCAAATATGTCCTCGATTACGATGATTATGATGTCCCGCTCTCCAATTTCTTCAATCGCGGACGCTGGAACCGGCTTCTCTTCGGTTCACACAAGTGGGATGCCATCACGGAAAAGGTGGCCAGAAATGCCATCGGGACAGTGGTCAGCAGCCATGCCCTCGAAGAGTACATGGCACCGCTCAACTCCCGGGTGGCCCGGATCGAAACCGGAGTCGATGCCCATGATTTCCGCCCTCCCCGTGAAGAACGCCCTGCGGATGCCCCTTTGACTTTCCTCTGGAATGGCATTGTCTGGGGGGATGAGATCTTCCGTTGTGTGGTGATGGCCATCCAGGCCTTTGAACTGGTCTCACGGGAGTTTCCCCACAGCCGCCTTCTCATCGTGGGGGGAGGCTTTCAATGGCAGCGGCTGATCGATTTTTCCAAGCAGCATTATGACCATGTTCCTTTGATCTTCCAGGGATGGTACCCCCCCCAGGCCATGCCGAGTGTCCTGCGTGAAACGGATATCGGCATCCTCCCCTTCGCGCTGGACAATGAATGGGTGCGCAGCAAATCCCCCACCAAGCTGTTTGAATATATGGCAGCTGGCCTGGCTGTGGTGGCCAGCGATATCGGTGAGGTCGGCCATGTCATTCAATCCGGCCAGAATGGGATTCTGGTGAAAGACCAGGAAAGCATGACTGAAGCGATGCTGGCTCTGGCGCGCAGCCGGGAATACCGCCAGACCATTTCAGCCAATGCCCGCCAGACGATTCTGGACCGGTACAGCATGGAGAAACTCGGTGACCGGCTGGCCGAATTCATGAAAACACTCCCGGTGTAACCGGCGGCAGTTTGAACGCTGATCCCTGATTTACCTGTGGAAACCTGGTTGGGCATTTTCGATCTGGGATCGAGGCTCATCGATCGCCATGGCTCTCCCCTTGCTAGTTGATTGATCTTTTGTACCCTTCCTTCCATGACTGTTTGAGAAAGGCCGCTGTAAAAATGAAACTGGCTCAACGCATGGATCGGATCGATTCCTCGGGAATCCGCAAGGTTTTCGCACTGGCCGCGAACATGAAAAATCCCTGCAACCTGAGTATCGGCCAGCCCGATTTCGAACTTCCAGCCGAGCTGCAGGAGGCAGCCCGGAAGGCCATTCAAGGGGGGCATAACCGCTACACCCAGACTGGCGGCATTCAGGCTCTCAAAGACAAAGTCCGCCAGAAACTCCCGGATAAAAAAGGCATCGACAAAGATGGAATTCTGATCACCTCAGGCACCTCGGGCGGATTGATGCTGGCGTTTATGACCCTTTTCGATCCCGGCGATGAAGTGATTGTCCCCGAACCCTACTTCGTCATGTACAAACACCTGCTCAACCTGATCGGGGCGGTGCCGGTGTATGTCGATCTGTATCCGGATTTTCATCTGACCGCCGAACGAATTCGCCCTCATCTGACTCCCAGGACACGGGCGATCCTGGTGAACAGTCCGGCCAATCCGACCGGGGTGGTTTCCTCGCAGAGCGAACTGGAGGGAATTGCCTGCCTGGCTCGCGAAAAGAACCTTCTGGTGATCTCGGATGAGATCTATAACCTGTTCGTTTATGACAATCCCTTTGTTTCAATGGGATCGGTTTATGAAAACACCCTGGTGCTGGGTGGCTTTTCCAAAACCTATGCCATGACCGGGTGGCGGCTGGGTTATGCAGTCGGAAATGCCGAGCTGATCGCGGCCATGGAAGAGCTTCAGCAGTATTCGTTCGTGTGCGCGCCCAGTGTGGCCCAGCACATGGGGGTAGTGGCTCTGGACCTGGACATGCGCCCCTATTGGGAAGCATATCGCCACAAACGAGACCTGATCTATGAAGGCATCCGGGAATCCTTCAAGGTCTCCAGGCCCGGTGGGGCATTTTACATCTTTCCCGAAGCTCCGGATGGCGATGGCGATGCCTTCTGCGCCCGGGCCATCGAGCAGAGCCTGTTGATCGTTCCTGGCAGTGTTTTCTCCGAAAGGAAAAGCCACTTCCGCATTTCTTTCGCTGGCACCGATGACACCATCTGTCGGGGAGTCGAAATCCTGAACAAGCTGGCGAAAGGCTGATTTCTTCAAACCAGCATGGTTCCCGACCCGTTCAGGAAGATACGACCAGGAGTTTTTATTCATGAAAGAATCGATTGATCCCTCGCTACAGCCATTCCGGCAGAGAATCCAGCAGGTGACCGATTATCTCAACAGTGTCATCCTCGGAAAAAAGGAAGTCATCAAAGAAGTGATGGTGGCCTTGCTCTCTCGTGGGCATCTGCTGATTGAGGATGTCCCCGGGGTTGGCAAAACCACCCTGGCGAGAAGCCTGGCGGATATCCTGGAATGCAGGTTTCAGCGCATTTCTTTTACCAGTGACCTGATGCCGAGCGACATTCTCGGCGTTTCCATATTTGACCGGAATGAATCCCGCTTCGAGTTCCAGGAAGGCCCGATTTTCACCAATATCCTGCTGGCGGATGAACTCAATCGGACCACTCCCAAGACCCAGAGCGCTTTTCTCGAGGCCATGGAAGCCGGGCAGGTGACGATCGAGAAGAAGACCTATACCCTCCCGGATCCATTCCTGGTCATGGCCACCCAGAACCCACTCGAATTTTCGGGAACCTTTCCCCTTCCGGTCTCCCAGCTGGACCGTTTCCTGATGCGCATCGAAATTGGATATCCGGACCAGGCAAATGAAGAGAGAATGCTGGTGCAGTACCGTGAAAAACGCCCGGGAGATGAAGTCCCTCAGACCATTTCACTCGATGAGGTCCGTGAATGGCAGAAAATGGTCCCCAGGAACCGGATGGATGCTTCTCTGGTGTCCTATATCGCCCAGCTGGCGGTGAAAACCCGTGAACATGCCGATATTCACCTTGGAGTCAGTCCGCGTGCAACTCTCGCCCTTCAACGGGCCTCACAGGCTCGCGCGCTTCTCGATGGGCGCAACTATGTGATACCTGATGACATCCAGATTCTGCTCGCACCGGTGTGGGCGCATCGCCTGATCCTTCGCAATCAGGTGGGCATCGGGGCGCATGCTTCCCAGCAGGCAGCTGAACTCCTCCAGAAGATCCTCCAGGAAATCCCGGTCCCGGTATGATTCTGTTAAAAACCAGGGGTGGATATCTTTAAGGCTGGCATGTCCACAGGCTGAGCGGGTTCAGCCGCCTGTGTGATTTCGGCCAACAGGGTGCTCCTTTTACCTTGAAAACTTCATTTTTGAGCCGGTTCCGAAAAAAGTTCGATTGACAGGCCGAAGTGAAGAGACATACACTTGTCCGGTTTAGTGCTCTGAGGACTCGGCTTCTCAACAATTCCCGGGAGGTTGAAGGTGTTCTTCGCGGTAGGAACGATCAATCTGGTCCTCCTCACAGTTCTAGCCCTCCTGATCTTCCAGATCCGTGGTTTTGTTCGCAAAGCGGACCAGTATGCCTCCTCACGGGAAGAAGCCATTCTTCACCCCCTGCTGGATTTTGATCAGATCCGCTCCATCCCCAGTTCCCATGACATCGAATTGCTTTTCCTTTCGATGGTGATGCTTCTGATCTCAAATTTCTTTGCTCTGGTACAGAATGAAGGGAAAACACTGGCTGAAACCTACCCGCAGTGGTGGTTGCTGTTCGAAGTCACCAGCCTGCTGGTATTCTGCCATGCCCTGCTGTGTTACTCCCGCCACATGGTGGAAAAAGAACGGGCCGAGTGGCACCGCGCCTATGAGCAGACTCACGATTTTCTGCTGTTTCGAACCTTGTCGTTTATCGTTGTTGTAGGCTGCCTGATCTGGGTGATGTTTTTCCTGCCGAGCTGGTCTTTTCCTTCGGATCCTGAGCAGCTGCAGAAATACCAGCGTCCGATTCTTTTGTTGAGGATTTGGGTTCTGCTGAGTTTTCTCTATTTTATGAACTGGGGGCTGCGGCTGCGCGGAGAAATCGGCACTCTGATGAAAATCATCGGAGGGGGCCTGGTATTCAGCGGGATTGTCGGGTGCTGGCTGGTCGCCTTCTCCTTTGATGAAAACCCGCAGAAATGGCTGCTGCATGTCACCTACCACATGTCATTTACCCTCTGCTATCTGAGCCTGGTGCTGCTGCTTTTCAGGGACAACATGGTCTTGCTTGCCGCCACCCATCGCGCCGCTCAGATCATCGCTGATGAAAAGCGTGTCATGCTGGATTTCCTTGTTCGTATGGCGGATGACCCGAACCTGAGCTTCGAAACCCGCAATACCCGACGGCGAACCCGCCAGGATATGGATTACATTCTGCACCTGACCCTTCAGTTCGCCATGCGCCAGAGCAATGCCAAGGGCGGCGCCATCTACCTCCTCGATACAGTCCTTGAAGGCTCCTCAAACCCTGACAATATCCGTGCGCTGATCCCGCGTGTGGTCGAAGGGCCATACCCCCCCTTGCAGCAGCTGCCGATCGATTATCTGGCCACCCGCATCAAGTATATCAATGAGCTGTTTCTGACTGAAAGAATCGAGCTTGACCAGTACCCCTTTTTCAAAAAACTCATCGAATCGGGAAAACTCCTTTTCCTTCCTGATGCCGGCCGCCAGGCGGATCTCCCTCAGCAGCCCATCGATTTCCTTCGGATCCACACCCTGGTGGCGGTGCCACTGGCCATGAACAAACGTGTGCTGGGGTTGCTGATCGTCGTCAATAAATTCGCCGAGGGAGAACAGGGATGGGCCTCCTTCTCCCCACAGGATGCCTCATTGCTCAATGCTGTTGCGGATCAGGCGGCGATTGCCATTACCAACGCCCGGATGCATGAGGTGATCGACGAGCAGGAGCGCCTGGAACGCGAAATCGAAATCGCGCGCAAGGTCCAGGAATCCCTGCTGCCGGGGAAATTCCCTGATCTGCCCGGATTTGAAATCAAAGCTTTCAATAAAGCCGCCAGGCAGATCGGCGGCGATTACTATGATTTTGTCAGGATCGACTCCAATCATCTGGTCATTGTCATCGCCGATGTGGCCGGAAAGGGGATTCCCGGCGCGCTGACCATGGCCACTCTCCGCAGCGCCCTGCGCTCGCTGGCTGCCGAGGGTCTGAGTGCCTACGAGCTGACCATTCGCCTCAATGATTTCATTTTCTCCGACCTGAAACGGGATGTGTTCATTTCCCTTTCTCTGGCCATCCTGGACCTCGAGGAATCCACCCTGTCACTGGTGCGGGCCGGGCATGAACCCACACTCCTGTTCCGGCACAATTCCTCCAGCCCGGAAATGCTGACACCGGCAGGAATGGCCTTGGGCCTTGATCGTGGTTCCCTCTTCAAGGATTCTCTGGAAGAATCCATAGTGAAGTTAACCCCCGGAGACCTGGTGGTTTTCTATACCGATGGTCTGACTGAAGCCATGAACGAGGAGGGGGAGGAATTTACTCTTGAGCGTTTTCTCAAAGTGCTGGAAAATTCCCGGCATCGCTCACTCGAAGATCTGGTAGACTCAGTTTTTTATGAGGTGGATCAATTTAATGGTGACAAACCACCTCATGATGATGTCACACTTGTCACGATACGAGTGCGAACACCTGCTGCCCAGCCATAAAGCGGGGCATTATCCGGAACGATCAAGATGGAACGGACACAGGGAGGAACATCCAATGTGGAAAAAATTTGAACTCGAAACCATCCCCACCCAGGTGGGAAATCTTTCGATTCAGAAGGTTCGGATCAGCGGATACCTCGACTCCAGCACCTTTCCCCAGCTCCAGGAACACCTGGATAATCTGCTGAAACAGGACCACCATTATTATCTGCTGGATCTCGAGAACCTGGATTATATCAGCAGCGCCGGCCTGGGTGTCCTCATGGGCATCCTGCGTGAAGTCCGCGAAAAGGAGGGGGATTTGAAAATCATCAATATGTCCGAGAAAATTTCCCGTGTCTTTGACCTGCTCGGATTCTCCCGCCTGATGAAGGTTTATCCTTCCGAACAGGAGGCACTCGATGCCTTCCTCAATCCGGCTCCCACTGGCCCGGAAGTCGCCCCAGAAGACCGCTTCTGAACTGCACGGAGAAAAATCCTTGACTGACCCCCAGATGGATCTTTTCGAGTTTCGTGTCCCGGCCAAGGCACAGTTCATCTATCCCATAAGGGAATTGATCGGCGACCTTGCGCGCCAGTTAGGCTTTCCGGACCATGAAGCCGATATGATTGTCCTGGCTGTCGATGAAGCGCTGGCTAATTCTGTCTCCCACTCCAGCCACCATAAAGAACCGGTCGAAGTCTGCCTTCAGCTGAATGATGATTCCCTCGAAATCACTGTAAGGGATAATGGCAGTGAGTATTTCGAACGTTTCCTGCAGCCACTGGCCCTCGAGGAACACCTGCGTGAAATGCGCGAAACCGGCCTGGGCCTGCATATCATCAAAACTGTCATGGATTCAGTCGAATATATCCGGACCGATGATTGCCGCAACATCCTCACCCTGGTGAAGTTCCTCCATCGAGCCTGAGGCTCCGGCCAGAATCCATCGTTCTCATTTCCCCTGAAGCCTGATATCGATGCGGTTTTCACCCTGATCCAGATCAACCCGCACAAACAGCAGCTTTCCGGGAATTATCCGCGAATCCTTGATTTGGGGCGTTTCAGGAACTCGATAAAGCGAATAGTCACCCCACAGGGCCAGGCCATAAGGCATCTTCCGGGGGCTGTTTACCTGAATCTGGATGTCACGTTTCCAGTGGTAACGAGTGTCGGATACAAGGCATGGAGCAGGTATTACAGGTTCATTGAAATATGCATGCTTCGTGAGATCCAGGCTGTAATTTCTCAGCATAAACGGACTGATCTGGCCCTCACGAAAAACCATCATCGCTTTACTGTCATACATCATAAAAGCATTCGGCCAGGGACCGACCGGGGTATTCCAGGAATAGTCAGGATTTGGAAGGGGGCAGGGAATATCCTCCCAGTACATGAAGGAGGGAGCTGTTTTCGCGTACATTGATTTGTAGAGATCCACTCCTTCGCTGAGAGTCAATGCATCAATCTGGGAGGCGAAATGGCTCACAAACATTTCCAGCAGAAGGCTTGCCTCCCGGATATCCTCCTTCGAGTAGCAATTGAATGGGGAGGCCTGCATTTCATGGGCCTCCTGATGCTGGACCATAAAAACAAAGTCATTGAGGAGGGTGTTGGAAGCATAACGGTCCATGAGAGAGAACCAGTATTCCGGGTCTTCTGGACGGCAGATGCCTGCACGAGCGACATCATTGGGATCAGTGGAATAAATGGTTGGATTCCCTGAGAAGATCGACTTACCGAGATCCCGTGCGGTCCATTCCATCCCTACCAATCCACGCCCATCCCTCTTCGGGCGCAACCTCTGTTTGGGATCGATGTAGAAAAATCCCCAGGGGCAGCCACGATCGCTGATATCATCCACATCGATCTGTTCCGGGCAGTATCCCCAGAGTCCCTGAAATCCAAGATCTTCCAGGATCTCAGCGACTTCAGGGTCGGTATGGCCGCCTGCCGCGATTGAAATTTCCGCCCAGGGGAGGGTTTTCTTGAGATTCAACAGGCGTGCAGCCAGGAGATCCTTTTTCGACTTCGCTCCTGCCAGATGAAGAGCGCGTGAATTGGAATCTCCCGAGGCATTGGTCGGCAAAGTCATGGCCACCTCATCCCCGAATTTCCCATCCCACTCTTTCAGCTGTTTTTTACACATTGCCGCACTTTCGGGAGAAACGAGCCAGGTAATCGGCACTTCGTAGTCGTGTAAAATATCAGCCAGCCTTTCCATTCCGATCAATGGAGGCTGATTATCCACGATTCGTTCAGCAAGGCTGGTAAACATATAGATGAGTCTGCCCATGGGATTTTCCTCCAGGTCATTTTAAGACTATGGTACGGAATTCCGACCGGCGGGAAAGTGGCCTCCTGTAAAAAGATCGGCTCCAATAGATCAACAGGAGTTCCCTGTCTACAATCCCACCCCATGCAAGATCGATTCATCCTCACTGAAAGCTCACCCATGGGGCGTGTGGTCGTTCACAGGGATTATGCATCGATCCTGTCGGCATCAGGGCTGACCCGCTTCTCAGATTGGATGGGCCTCAACAGGATTTCTTATCGTGAGGTCTCCATGCGGCCTCTGCGCCCTGTGGTGGCTCTCGATCTCCCCGGAATGCCCCGAACCATATTTCTCAAAAGGCACCTCGAATCCCCCCGTGCTGAAACAATTTTCGAAAAAATGCACTTAACTTCTCCCTTGAGTGAAGCCGCCAAAGAAGTTCAGAAACTGGAGTGGTTTGGGCAGGCCGGTCTCGCTGTTCCTGAAGTGATTGTATGGGGGGAAGGAACCTGGGAGGGAATCGGGAAGGCATCCTTCCTCGGCACACTGGACCTCGAGGCTTTGCCGCTTGAAAGGTTCCTTTTCCATCACTGGAAACCACCCGTCCCAGGCCGGGAGGTTCCCTCCAAATGGGGCATTATCGAACAGCTGGCCGGACTGACCCGGCGGATGCACCAGGAGGGCATTGTTCACCGTGATTTTTACCTGGGCCATGTGTTCATTTCTGAGCACCCCTCCCGGCAGGAGTTCGAGCTCTCGGTGATCGATGTCCAGCGCGCCAGCCGACGGCCTTCCTGGTGGCTGCGCTCCCAGATCAAAGACCTTGCATCTCTCCATTTTTCCGCCGATCCAGCCTTCATTCGCCCTGTGGACCGGCTCCGTTTCCTCAAGGCTTATTGGCGGGTGGAGCGGCTCGGCACCTGGCATCGCTTCCTGATCCGCCTGATTCAGCGAAAAGCTCTGAAGATTCGGCGGCACACTGAAAAAGCGATGGGCATCCCTTATAGCGAATTCTTCAAAAATAAATATTATTGATTCGCATGTGCCGAAGCCTTTCCCAATGAAGAAACCCAATCGATCCCCTTCTCCCTCACGCTGGCTGGCCTACTCGATCCTCAGCCAATGGGAGGAAAAAAAAGGGTTTGCCGACCATCTGCTCGATGAAAATCTGGCCGGTTCCAACCTGAGCCTGAGAGACCAGCGCCTGGTGCAGACTCTGGTTTTCGGGTGCCTGCGCCACCTGTATCTGCTGGATTTCTGGATCGACTGCCTGGCGCAACGCGGGAAGGGCTCTCTTCCCGCCCCTCTCCTGCGTATCCTGCGCCTGGCTCTGTATCAATCCGCTTTCCTCGATCACATCCCCCAACATGCCATTCTCGGCGAATCCCTGCTGCTGTGCGATTGCCTCAAACTGGAGGGGTTGAAGGGCCTTGCCAATGCTCTCATCCGAAAATTCCAGGCACACAGGTCAGATCTCGAGGCTCGCCTTCAGGATCATCCTCAGCGGCTCTCACTGCGAACCTCGCACCCCCAGTGGCTGGTGGATTGGGCTTTGAATCGCTTCGGGCCGGAAAAGGGGGAAAGATGGCTTGATTTCAACAACACCATTCCCAGAGTCTTCCTCAAACCGCTGGTCAGCCGAATCGAATCGACAGCATCTCCATCGCCATTTTCTCAGCGGCTCGTGAATGCAGCACTCCACCTGCTTGATCAGATTCCAGAGGCCAGCCTTGCCCCTGACCGGTCCGGACTGTTCCTGCCCGCTGGATGCCAGATCAGCTCCCTCGAAGCCATCCAGAAAGGGCAGGCATACATCCAGGATCCCGGAGCCTCTCATGCAGTCGAGCTGCTCGATCCACAGCCCGGAGAAAAAATCCTCGATCTGTGCGCCGCTCCGGGAGGAAAGACCCTGCAGATTGCGGATCGGGTTGCGGGGGCCGCTGACATCACAGCAGTCGATTCCCAGAAGGTTCGTCTGGGGCTTCTTGAACAGAACCTGAAACGCTGCGGATTTGACAATGTGGGGGTGGTCTGCCGCGACCTTCTGGCGGATCCCTTTCCAGAGTCCTTTCAGGCCCATGCGGTCCTCCTGGATGCTCCCTGTACCGGGCTGGGGACCCTGAGGCGACGTGTTGATCTGAGATACCGCCTGGAACCTACGGATATTCCAGAATTGGCAGATAAAGGATTTCAACTGTTAACCAATGCCTCTCGATGGGTTATGCCTGGGGGAAGGCTGGTTTATTCCACATGCACTTTAACAGCAGAAGAGAATGAACAGGCAGTACGGCGCTTTCTCCTGGCACATCCGGATGCATGGCGGCTGGAAACGGAGATCTTCACCCCCGCCCATCTCTTCGATAAGGCAGAGTCCGCTGCCCATGAGCTCGATGACAGCGATGGCTCCTACTGCGCACGGCTCACCCGGAAATAGCAGCGGCCATCTGTCATGAATGGTGAGGTGTGGTAGATTGCCTCAAACCAGCGTGCTATTGGATAAGGCTGCGTCACACTACCCGATGCAGATAGATGACAGTCAGCATGGCATCCTCTGAAACCGACCTTTTTGGTGGACTGCTCTCCTCCCCGGCCCGCTCCGGACGAGGCCACAAAATCCTTGCCTCCACCTCACGGCCCCTGGCCGACCGGATGCGTCCGCAGAGCCTCGATGAACTGCTCGGGCAGGATGACATCATTGGACCCGAAACATTGTTGCGAAAAGCCATTCAGGCCGGACAAATCCCGAGCCTGATCCTGTGGGGACCGCCGGGAAGCGGGAAGACATCGCTTGCCATGCTGCTCGCCAAACATGCCAAAGCTCGATTCTGCGTGCTGTCCGCTGTTTCCGCCGGGGTCAAGGATATCCGTGCGGTGGTGGATGAAGCCGAACTGCATCTCGATCGAACCTCCACACGCACCATCCTGTTCATTGATGAAATCCATCGTTTCAACAAATCCCAGCAGGATGCCCTCCTGCCGCATGTCGAACAGGGTCTGCTGACACTGATCGGCGCCACCACTGAGAACCCCTCTTTCGAGGTCAATTCAGCGCTGCTTTCACGCTGCCGTGTGTATGTTCTCAAACCGCTCACCGCCGAACATATCATCCAGCTGCTTCAACATGCCCTGGCCGATTCCGAGCGGGGCTTCGGAAACCAGGCGATTCAGGTCGCCTCCGGGGCCTTCAGCACACTGGCTGAGGCTGCGCATGGGGATGCACGCACTGCGCTCAATGCCCTCGAAATGGCTGTCATGGCTCAGCCGCAACGCCCGTTGCAGCTGGCTCCCGAACATCTGCTCGAAGCCCTCCAGAAAAAAGCCCTGCTGTATGACAAAGATGGCGAGGAGCATTTCAACCTGATTTCCGCTTTTCATAAAAGCCTGCGGGGAAGTGATCCCGATGCTGCCCTCTACTGGCTGGCAAGAATGCTGGCAGCAGGTGAGGAGCCGCTTTATGTGGCACGCCGCATGGTGCGGTTTGCCAGCGAGGATATCGGCAATGCGGATCCCCAGGCGCTCCCGCTGGCCCTGGCAGGCATGAATGCTTATCATGCCCTCGGATCTCCCGAAGGGGAACTCGCCCTGGCCCAGGTGGCGCCTTACCTCGCCACCGCACCCAAAAGCAATGCCGCCTGCACCGCCTTCAATGAGGCCCTTCGCACTGCCCGGGACAAAGGCCCCCTGCCTCCACCTCTGACCATCCGCAATGCCCCCACACGCCTCATGAAGGAGCTCGAATATGGAAAGGGTTACCTCTATGATCATGATTCACCTGAAGGCTATCTTCCTCAGGAGTACTTCCCGAAGGTCTTGAAGGAACCTGTTTCTACCACCCCACACCACGAGGTTTTGAACGTGAAATCATCAAGCGCCTGGATTACTGGAAAAGCTTGCGCGAACGGAATAAGACGGAACCGCCTGCACCAGATTGAGAAAACACCACCACCCGGAGGTCCACCCATGCAGCAAAGAATCGGTCATAACCAATCCTTCCATCTGCGCTATTCCGTGGAGCGGCTGGTTCTGAGCTTTCTGACAGGAGTCATTGTCCTTTTGTGCTCAGCACCTGTTGCTGCCCAGGATACCCCGGAGGTCACCACCCAGGAACTTTTTGAAAGGGTGTTTGGGGATTTGGCTCATTTCGACCCCGCCTTCCATAAAAAGGTTCTCGATGCCACCCCGGGAATTCGGCACTATCGGGACACCGATAATGACCAGATTCCGGATGAAATCTGGTATATCGATCTTTCGAAGCGCCATCCGGAAAAATACTGTCCGCTGCTGGTCAAAGTGGTCGATGAGGACCATGACCTCAAAGAGGGTGAAGAGGGCGATCTGGACAGCGATCTCTATCTGGCTGATTGGAATGCCGATGGAATTATCGATTCCGCGGTTGATTACACCGATCTCGACCGCGACCAGGATGTCGATGAAATGAGCATCTACTTCTACCAGCCAAAAAACGAATACTTCAAGGAAGCGGTCTTGCGTTCGTGGTGGGGGAGGGATGAAGGCGATGACAACCTGCTCTGGTATGATATCGCATACACCTATGACCAGTCCCTGTGTGAGTATCGTTGCCATTTCGGGGGGGATGAGATTTTTGTCGCCTTTGCGCTGCCCCTGAAAGGGAAGGAATGGATCCCTTACTGGGAGAATCCCTTTGTGTTTTTCGACCATGATGGAGATGGCGCCAGCGAGGAAGTGGTCCGTTTCTGCGGAATCGAAAGGGACATCGAGAATATCCGTCACAGCCTGGATGCGGATAACGACTCCAGCAAAGACAACCCACGGGACTATGATGTCAGCATTTCCGGATGGGCTCCCGGCTCACGCCTCGAGGATGGATCCGAAGGCCCGGGGCATTCCACCCTGAAATTCGAACCATCATCGGCTGAAAAAGTCATGCTTCGAGGGATCCCCTCCAGCTGGTATGTATCCAAGAGCCAGACTCTGGGGCTGGTTCCCCAGCTCTCCTGGGTTCGCCGCCAGCTGGTCTGGGATGAAATCGACAACAATATCGATAACCAGCACCACCTCAGCACTTATGAGCGCTGGGAGGGTGTCATCACCCCGGAAACTCCCTATTTCAAACAGATCGGCGGCCCGAATTGCGGGCTGGTGAATGTGCGCCTTGAAGCGGATCTCGACAAAGCCGGCGCACCCGAGGTGTATTACCATCCGGTCGATCATCGCATTCACCTGACCGGCGCGGACCATGCCTGGATGGACATCGATACCGACTTCGATTTCAAAGCCGATATGCGCTATGACTATTTCGACGAAAACAAGGATGGCATCCTGGATCTCTGGACTTTTGACACCAACCTGGATGGCAAGCCCGAGGATTCCTGGAAAGCGGATGCGGATCTCGAGGTGACCCGCATTAACTTTACCTGGGAGGCGGTTCATGGCCAGATCGCACAACGCACACAATCACTCGAGGCTCTGTCCCTGCTGGATCGGACCCTGACCGAGGTTCTCTCTCAACCCGGATGGAATGGGCTTCCTGGCAAACTCGGAGCCGAAAACTATTTTACAATCCTTTCAGCACCGACACCCGGGCAGGCTGATCTCCGGCGGAAGCTGACACAGAGCGATGAATCACTGTTCTTTATGCTCGGGACCAGCTGTGATTACCAGCTGTGCCTGCTGAAACAGCAGAAACTGGAGAAAGATCTGCTGGCACGGATTGATGAAGCCAGGAGCCAGGGCGACATCGATGCGCTCCGCCAGGCGCTCGAGGAGGCCTTCAACCTCGAAACGCCAGAAGAAGGTTACTCCGCCTGGAAAATCCGGCTCCAGGGTCCCCCACCCAAACTGGTGGCATGGAATGATACCTGGCTTCCACCCAATATCGGCTGGGAATCCGAAAAGGTTGCCTACCGCAGCTACTGGGGCCAGTTTGATTTCTTCGGCAAAAACCATGACTTCCTGCTTTATACCCAGCTTTCCGATGAGAGTTATCATGTTGAACAGCCCTGGGGGATGGATGCGCTGAATGTCGGGAGCACGGCCGGCTGCGGAGGGATCACACTGATTGTCGATGGAGTCGAATACCCGGTCCGGACACCTAAAGGTGTCGGTCCGATCCAATTCTCCCATCGCCTGGTTGAAGAAACCAGCCAACGGGTGGTGATTGAAATGACCGCCAGCCCGGTTGGCCCGGAATCCAGCCCATACACAGTCACTTTTCTCTGCACCAGTCATGCAGGCCATCCCGAAACCGATATCGAAATCAAACTCACCGGCGGCTCTCCACAGGCTAAAGCCAGCCTCGCGATTGAATTGATTCGCCTGAAACAGGAGACCCTGCTGAATGATCCGAAGTCCGGTGTGCTGGTGACACGCGGCTGGCAGACTCCCGAGATCGGATGGATCGGGATGAGTGCCATTTATCCCCCGGAGCACTTTCTCCGCCTGGCGGCTCATGAGGACTGCCATCAGGTGATCCTTTCGGTTCCTGAAAACCGTTCCTTAACCTATTCTATCTGCTGCGACTGGTTGAATGGGCGCCGCTTCAATCGTTGCCCCACTGCCCGGGACTGGTTCGAGGAAGTTCAGAGCATCGCAGGATCCAGATAATCGGAAGGAGTCATGAATCCATGTCATCAAACCCTGCTTTCAGACCCCTGTCATCGCCACGCTGCCGGGTATTTCTGGCCGCTGTTGTCATGATGGCAGCTCTTCCAAATAAATCATTCTCCTGGCCGGGGTTTGACTGGGACATCTGGCAGAAAGAGTCCCAGGCCACACGGCTCGATCTGAAAACTCCCCAGGCTGGAAAAGCCGAACTTCTCCCGCTCCTGACTGGTGGTGAAGATGGAAGCAGCGCGATCACCACTGTCAGGCAATGGGAGGAGAAGCGCGCCGGGATTTTCCACACACTCTCCACACTGCTGGGAACTCCCAGCCGCCTCTGTGCCGATCCGCCTTCAGTTGAGGTCCTGGGCGAAGAAGACCTTCCCGACCATATCCGCCGCCACCTGAAAATTTCAGGTGAAAGCCAGGATCCGATCTTCGCCTACCTGCTGCTGCCGAAGCCGCTTCCGGCACAGCCTTCTCCGGCGGTCATTGTGCTGCATCAGACCCAATCTCCCGGAAAGCAGGAGGCAGTCGGGATGGTTGGAGATCCGGGCATGGCTTTCGGAGTGGAGCTGGCGCGCAGGGGCTTTGTCATCCTCGCTTATGATGCCATCGGGTTCGGTGAGCGCATTCCCCCGGGAACAGAGCCTTATACCGGAGCGCAGGACTTCTTCCGGAAGCACCCGAAGTGGTCGTTTTTCGGAAAGATGATCTGGGATTTCCGGCGTATCATGGATTTTATGGAAACAGTTCCCCAGGTGAACCCGGAAAGGATCGGTGTGATCGGCCACTCCCATGGCGCTTATGGGGCGATTTTCTGCTCACTGTTCGAACAACGGATCAAAGCCACTGTGGCGAGCTGCGGGGTGACCACCCTGCGGGGTGATCCCAATCCGGAACGCTGGAGCCGATTGACAGCCCTTCTCCCGGCGTTTGGATTTTATCTCGATGATATCTCCCAGGCTCCCATCGACTGCCATGAAATTGTCGCCTGCCTGGCTCCGCGCCCTTTCTTCAATTTTTCAACTCTGGATGATGAGATCTTTCCCCACACCGAAAATCTGCCGGATGTTTTCAAGCAGGTATCGGATGTTTATTCCTTGTATGGAGCCAGGGATCGCCTTCAATCTCCGATCATTCCCGGCCCGCATCGATTTCCTGTGGAGTACAGGAATAAAGCCTATGACTGGCTGGCTTCGATCCTGAATGAAGGTTCCTGAGGGAAGACCCACCATTCCCGCGGGTCTATGGTGGTCAACAGTATGGAGTTGTTCCTGCATCGGCAGGAGCTGCGAATGAAATCCAAGGAGTCACCTGATGATGAGATTGCTGAGTGTTTTTCTTGTGTCTGTCTGCTGCTTCTGTTCAGTTTCACTGGCCTGGGAGGAGAAAGATCAGGCAGCCTACGAAAAGAAATTCCTGGAGGCTTACCCCCGGACAAATCCCATACCCACACTCGATGCCTATCTTGACCTGAAAAGCTTTAACCAGAACTACCTCGGAGATGGATATGTCAAATCACTCGAGGGATTGAATAACGATGAGGCCGCGATCGCCTGGGGCACCTCCTATCAGATGATGGCCTACAATGAGTTATATCGGGCCACAGGAAATGATGATTACCTCCGCACACAAAAGAAGGTGATCGATGTGGTCATGGCGGCGCGCGATGACAAGCGGAAAGTCGCGCTTTTTACCGGTGAGGTCGCCCCGATCTGGTCCTCGGTTAAATATTCGGAGCGTGGACGCTGCGCTTATGCGGTCCACACCGGCATCATCACCTACCCGATGTATGACTTTCTGCTGCTGATCAAGGATAAAACAGCTCTTCAGGCTGAAATTGGACTGGACTACAAGTCACTGCTGAGCCTTCTCGAGGAGAGCCTCAATTTTCACAAGATTCAATGGGTTAACGGCCCCGGGGAAGGGGAGGGGTATTACCTGGCCAGAAATCAGGAGCCGATCCTCGATGGAAAGGCGCTGCCGATCAACAGGCTTGCAGCGATGGGAAGGTCCCTGTGGATTTCCTGGAAAATAACCGGGAATACGGAACACAGGGACATGGCGACCGGGATTGGCCGCTTTTTCAAGAACCGGCTTTCACGGCAGACCGATTGCGATGCCTATGTCTGGAATTATATGTTCGATCCCGATTTCACTCCGGTTGAGGGAGACTCGAAAACAATCAAAGAAAAGATCGGACGAGGGGAAGACATTTCGCATGGCTCTCTGAGCATGAGCCTGCCGGCCATGCTTGCGGAAGATGGCCAGGTTTTCGATGCAACGGATATGGCACGCTTTGGAAGGACACTGACCTGCCTGATCGCTCCCAAATCGGATGGAATTTTAAGGTCCCATCTCGATGGAGATCCAGAAGCGAATCCGGATAAAGGGCTGCTGGCTTCACCAGGGCGCTGGTTGAGATTGACCCCCTTCCTGCCCGAGGTTTATGGACGGATCGCGGCATTTGAACTCAACTTCCAACCGACCCCTGGGGGGATTGATCTGGCATTGCTGACCCTTTACCGGAAAGCTGGAGGGAACTGATTGGCGGGTGCCAGAGAGACAATGGGCAGAGGAATCCCTTCCTTCGGCTGATTCTGATAAAATCCGCCGATATGTGTTGTTGGTGATCGGGTCGAGCAACAGGTCTGCGGCTCCATGGAACCGTTATTCTCCTCGCATCCCAGTCTCCATCACCGTTGAATCCTGTTGATGAATCAGAGAACACACAAATGGAATTGCCGAAAAATTACGAACCTGAAAAGCGGGAGGAATTCTGGCGGACTTACTGGAAACAGAATCGAACCCATGCCTGGGATCCCTCCCGGGGACGCGATGAGACTTTTGTGGTGGATACCCCCCCTCCGACAGTCAGTGGTTCACTGCATGTCGGTCACCTGTTCAGCTATTCCCACCAGGACTTCATTGTCCGTTTCCAGCGCATGTGCGGGAAAAACATCTTCTTTCCCATCGGCTGGGATGACAATGGGCTTCCCACCGAAAGGCGTGTCCAGAACCTTTATAATGTCAAGTGTGATGCCCTGCTCCACTATAACCCCGAATTCAAACCGGAAAGGGGGCGCAAAGGGGATCCTGTTCCGATCGGCCGCCAGAACTTTATCGAGCTGTGCGATAGGGTCACACGCGAGGATGAGGAGGCGTTCCGGCATTTGTGGACACGCCTGGGGCTGTCGTATGACTGGGATCAGGAATATGCCACCATCAATGCCCACTGCCGGCGGATATCTCAATACAGCTTCCTTGAGCTGCTTCGGAAAGGTGAAATCTATCACGCCGAACGTCCGGTGATGTGGGATGTCGATTTCCAGACCGCCATCGCACAGGCCGAGGTGACCGACAAAGAAAAGAAAAGCGCCTTCCACTACCTCCGTTTCGGAATCGAAGGGAATGCGGACCCTGTCGTGATCGCCACTACACGCCCGGAGCTCCTGCCAGCCTGTGTCGCGGTTCTGGCGCACCCCGAAGACGAACGCTACAAGCCTTACTTTGGAAAAAAAGCCTTCACCCCGCTCTTCCATGCACCGGTCCCAATCTTTGCCGATCCGCTGGCTGATCCGGAAAAGGGGACCGGCATTGTCATGGTGTGCACCTTCGGCGACCAGACCGATGTGGAGTGGTGGCGGACCTATCACCTCCCGCTGCGGCAGGTGCTCAGCCGTGATGGGCGAATGCTTCCATTGACTTTTGGTATCCCGGGCTGGGAGAGTGTCCATCCGGAACAGGCCAATCGGAATGCCTCGCTGCTTTGTGGATTATCAGTCAACCAGGCCCAGAAAAAGATCATTGAACTCGCTCAGGAAGCAGGGAATGTCATCGATCGCCCCTCCATGGAGATTACTCACACAGTCAAACTGTTTGAAAAGGGAGACCGCCCTCTCGAACTGATTCCGACACGCCAGTGGTTTGCGAAGATTCTCGACAAAAAATCCGAGCTCATCGAGCAGGGGAAAAAAATCCAGTGGCACCCGCCTCACATGGGGATTCGATACGAACACTGGGTTGAAGGATTGAACCAGGACTGGTGCCTTTCCCGCCAACGTTACTTTGGAGTTCCGATTCCAGTGTGGTACCCGATCTCTCCTGAGGGAGAGGTTGTTTATGACCAGCCGATTCTTCCGGAGATCTCACAGCTACCGATCGATCCATTGGAAGATGTGCCGAAGGGCTATGCCTCCGACCAGCGAGGCCAGGCCGGAGGTTTCACCGGGGATCCGGATGTGCTGGACACCTGGGCCACCAGTTCATTGACCCCGCAGATCGCAACCCAATGGATTCAGGATCCCTCGCGGCATCAGAAGCTTTTCCCGATGGATATCCGCCCGCAAAGCCATGAGATCATCCGGACATGGGCGTTTTATACCATTGTCAAAGCCTACACCCATGAACGTGAAATTCCCTGGCGGAATGTGGTGATCAGCGGGTGGATTCTCGATCCCGACCGGAAAAAAATGGCCAAGAGCCAGGGAAATGTGGTCACTCCCGAACCTTTGCTGGACCAGTATGGCGCGGACAGTGTGCGCTACTGGGCGGGCAGAGCACGCCTGGGTGTGGATACAGCCTATGATGACCAGGTTTTCAAAGTTGGAAGAAAGTTGTGCACCAAGCTGTTCAATGCAGCCAAGTTTGTTCTGGGGCGTTTTGAAGGGCTGGAGGTTTCTCAGCTTGGTCCCGACCAGGTGACCAACGAAGTTGACCGTGCCATGATCGCCGAGCTGCGCCCACTGCTCGAGCGCGCCACCGCTTCCTTTGAGCAGTTCGACTATGCCCAGGCCTTGTCTCTTACCGAGGATTTCTTCTGGCGGATTTTCTGTGACAACTACCTCGAGCTGGTCAAAGCCCGCACTTATGAAGAAGGGCTGACCCCTGGAAGGTTATCCGCAGCCGCCTGCCTGCGTCTGACACACCGGGCCTTAATCCGGTTGTTTGCCCCCTTCCTGCCCTATCTGACCGAAGATATCTGGCACTGGTGCTACCATTCAGATCCAGGCATGAAGGACTCCATCCATCACAGCCCCTGGCCTGCACTGGAGGAAGTCCAGAGTATCCAGCCACCTTCAAAAACCGGCCTGTTCGATCTGTCGCTGGTGGTCATCGATGCGGTACGCAAAGCCAAGGCTGAAAAACAGCTCAGCATGAAGGCCGATGTGGCACGGATCAGGATCTGCGGCAAAGGTGAAATCCTCGAAACACTCCGCCTCGCCATTGGCGATATTCAAAGAATGCAGAGTATTCATGAAGTTGACTGGGAAGAAACGGATGTCTCACCAGACCAGGTGCAGATTTTCGCTTCCATTGAAGAAAATATTTCTGACAAGGAGAACCAGGCCCATGTTTAATGGTCTCAACCTCTCTCTCGGCAACCTTTCGAGGCTCTCCCATGCAAAGAGCCGTTCAATTTCCCCGGAAAACTTCAAAGGGGAAAAGGGGAAAGGGGGAATGGCAACTGAAGGAACCGGCAGCTTCTGCGCACGGGATCTCGGGCAGGGATGGAAAATTTCCCCATCAGTAAAAATCGCCCCCGGACAGGTATTCGAGCTGGCGGATATCGAAGGGCCGGGAGCCATCCAGCAGATCTGGATGACTCCAACCGGCAATTGGCGTTTCAGCATCATCCGCTTTTACTGGGATGATGAAGAAACCCCCAGCATCGAGGCTCCAGTAGGTGATTTCTTCGGCATGGGGTGGTGCCAGTATGCCCATCTCAATTCCCTTCCGGTGTGTGTCAATCCCGGCAGTGCCTTCAATTGTTACTGGGAGATGCCTTTCAGAAAGAAATGCAGAATCACCTTCGAAAATATCGCCGATGATGAAATGGTGCTCTACTACCAGATCAACTACACCCTGACCGAAGTCCCGGAGGATGCGGCATATTTCCATGCCCAGTTCCGAAGGAGCAACCCACTCCCTTACAAGGAAGATTATACCCTGCTGGATGGGGTCCGTGGCTGGGGGCATTATGTTGGCACCTGCATGGCCTGGGGTGTCAATAATGCCGGCTGGTGGGGTGAAGGAGAAATCAAGTTCTTCATGGATGGCGATGATCGCTGGGCCACCATTGTCGGCACCGGAACAGAAGATTATTTCTGCGGCTCCTACAACTTCGACCGCCAAGGCAAATACACTGAGTTTTCAACCGCCTATGCCGGCCTTCACCAGGTCATTCGTCCGGATGGAACGTACAATTCCCAGCAGAGGTTCGGCATGTACCGTTGGCACATCATGGACCCGATCCGTTTTGAATCCGACCTGCGTGTGACTATTCAGGCGCTGGGGTGGCGCAGCGGGAAACGTTACCTCCCGCTTCAGGATGATATTGCTTCGACAGTTTTCTGGTATCAGGCGGAGCCACATGCTCCCTTCCCGAAGCTGCCGAACCGGGAATACCTCGAGGTGATGTAACCGCCTCTGCAATCTCAGGACACGCTGAACCATTGATCGATGGAAACGATCCCCATCCCCAGCCTTCTGGATGAACTTGCCTGGGTATCACTGCCGGATATCCCACGCTGCCGTGTCGGAGGTGCAATCGGATCCAGTCCTCTGGCGCTGATTGCTGAATCGGCACGGCATTCATCCCACCCGATCCTGGTCATCGTTGCCGATCAGCCGGCGATGGAGGAAACGATCGAAGGTCTGTGTTTCTTTGGAGCGCAGAATCCGGAAGATTTCTGGGAGGCACGTAAAAAAGGCTCCTCACCGGACGAACGGGATCTGCCTCCGGTTTTCGGATTTCCACACCACGAAACTCTCCCCTACGAAAACAAAGATCCGGAGCTGAACCTCAAAAGCGACCGGCTCCGCTTTTTCCAGATCCTTTCAGATCTCTCCCAGCCCGCCCCTTCTTTGCTGCCAGACCGCCGAGCGGTCCTTGTTGTGCCACTGCGTTCCCTGATGGCGCGAATGGCCGATCTCGGGCGTATCCGTCATTCCGACCGGGTGCTGCGGGAGGGAGCCGAGCTGGATCGGGATGCCCTGGTCCGATTCCTGGTGGATGAAGGGTATGAAAGCTGTGAGCTGATCACCAGCTGTGGAGAATTCTCTGTCCGTGGCGGAATTATCGACATTTTCCCCTATACCTCATCGGAACCGATCCGGATCGAGCTCTTCGGGGATGAAATCGAATCCATCCGGACTTTCGATATTCTGACTCAGCGCTCCCGGCAGGTACTCCAGAGCGTGGTCCTCGGTGTTGCCGATGAATTCCGGCAGATGATCTCCACCTGGCGTAAAAGTTCCCGCCTGCATGGCCTGGCGGAGTATCTGCCACCT
The DNA here is from genome assembly GCA_001567115.1 of Candidatus Hinthialibacteria bacterium OLB16. Lineage (GTDB taxonomy): Bacteria > Hinthialibacterota > Hinthialibacteria > OLB16 > OLB16 > OLB16. The sequence continues at coordinate 37,736 of LMZT01000011.1, forward strand.
GAAACACGGATCTTCTGGAATTTTCCAGCTGCCCTCGAAGAAGAAGGCCACCGCATCTTTTCCCTTGTGGAAAAGATGTTTTACCAACGGTCCTTCCTTGAAGAACAGGGGGAGGCCCCCGAGGAAAATCCGCTTCTCGAAATCGCTCCGGAGAGCTATTGCCTGACCTACGAAAACCTGCTCACCGAGCTCGATCCTTTCCCTTGGATCGAAATCTCCTCCGAGCTCCCCTTCCACCCCCTGAATCCACCCGAAGAGGTCAACCTTCCTGTCTCCAGTCCCAATCTGATGGGGATCGACTTCAAAATGAAGGTTCAGGAAATTGTCCGCCGCCACCGCGAAGGAGAACATTTTATTCTGGTCTGCGAAGGTGAAGGGCAGCGGGAACGATTGGGGGAGCTGATCCTGGATGCCATCGAGCAGGGTGGGGGCGCTCTCGATGCCGGGGAGATGCGGCGGGCCGCCCTTCAGGCCGAACATGCACGACGTTATACCCACGAAATCGGCTTCGGCAAAAACGGCGCTCAAAAGAATTCGATGTCCCCGGCCTCTGGCTCTGGCTTGGGAATATGCGGCATGGATTCCACTGTGAACAGGCCAACCTCACCCTCGTTTCCGAGCAGGAGATATTCGGGAGATTCCGGAAGATCCAGACCCGCAAGAAGTTCAGCATGGGCCTTCCCATTGTGGATCTGGTCGATCTCCAGCCCGGCCAACCCGTTGTCCATATCGACCATGGCATCGCCCGTTTTGTCGGACTGAAACGGCTGACTGTTGGCGGCCGTGAGGGAGAATTCCTCGAACTGCGCTTTGCCGATGAGGATGTGCTTTATGTCCCCATCGAGCAGATTGATCGAATCAGCCGGTACATCAGCGGTGACAATGCGACACCCAAACTTTCAAAACTCGGCTCCAAAGTCTGGCAGGCAGCCAAAGCACGCGCACGCAAAGCGATTGAAGACCTGACCGGGGAGCTCCTCAAACTCTATGCCTCGCGTGAAGCAGTCGATGGTTATTCCTTCCCACCGGATACTCCCTGGCAGCACGCCTTCGAAGCGGCCTTCCCGTTCGAGGAAACCCCCGACCAGTGGAAAGCCATTCAGGATGTGAAGCAGGATATGGAATCCCCGCGCTGCATGGATCGGCTGATCTGCGGGGATGTCGGATTCGGCAAGACAGAAGTCGCCATGCGGGCCGCTTTCAAAGCGGTGTGCGAAGGCAAGCAGGTCGCAATCCTCGCACCGACCACTGTCCTGGTTCAGCAGCATCACCAGACCTTCATGGAGAGAATGATCGATTACCCGGTCTCGATCGATTCCGCCAGCCGTTTTCGCACCGACCGTGAACTCAAGGAGTGCCTGAAAAAAGCCGGAGAAGGCGACCTGGATATCCTCATCGGAACCCATCGGCTGCTCCAGAAAGATGCCCACTTCAAGGACCTGGGGCTGGTCATCATCGATGAAGAGCAGCGCTTCGGGGTCAAACACAAGGAGCGCCTCAAGCAGCTGCGCACACAGGTGGATGTTCTGACTCTGTCGGCCACCCCCATCCCGCGCACCCTGTATATGTCCATGAGCGGAGTGCGGGATATGTCACTGGTGAACACCCCTCCCTCCAACCGCCTTCCGGTTGAAACTTTCATCCTCGAATTCAAGCCTGAAGTGATCGAGAACGCCATCCTGCGTGAGCTGGCGCGTGGCGGCCAGGTCTTCTTCCTCCATAACCGTGTCGATTCCATCTATGCCATGGCGGACATGATTCAGGAGATTGTTCCTGAGGCCCGGCTGGCAGTCGGGCATGGGCAGATGGATGGGCACAGCCTGGAAAAGATCATGCAGCGTTTCATCGGCGGAGAAGTGGATGTCCTTGTCAGCACAACGATTATCGAATCCGGGCTGGATATCCCGAACGCCAACACGATTCTGATCAACCGGGCGGATACCTTTGGATTGTCCGAACTCTATCAGCTGCGGGGGCGGGTGGGGCGCGCAAAACACCAGGCTTACTGCTACCTCCTGGTCCCCTCGAAAAAAGGCCTGACCGGCATCGCTCGCGAACGGTTGTTGACTCTGCAGGAAAACACCGCCCTCGGATCCGGATTTACCATCGCCATGCGCGACCTTGAAATTCGCGGCATGGGAAACATCCTCGGGCGCGAACAGCATGGCCATATCGCCGCTGTCGGTTTTGACCTGTATTCCAGCATGCTCGCACGGGCTGTGGAGGAAATGCGCGGGAAACGACGCGAAGATGATTTCAGTGTCACCCTCGACTCCTGCCGCTCCGGTGAGTTCCCTCCCGATTATGTCCCCAGTGCGCGCCAGCGCATGTCGCTGCATAAGCGCATCGCTGCCCTTAAGGATGACGATGCCCGGCGACGCCTCCGCGAAGAAATTGAAGACCTCTATGGAAAACTCCCGCCTGAAGCTGAAATGGTCTTCACCAACCTTGAGATGAAAGAAGCTGCACGGCGTGCCGGCATCGACCATATCCGTCTGCGCAAGGAAGGGGCGCGGCTGCGGTATTCCGAAACCGCTGCCAGCCGTTTCAGTCCGGCAATGGTCCTCGAACTCGAGAAGGCCTATCCCAAAAAAATTCGTGTCGCGGTCCAGAATCGGCTGTATCTCGAGATCCAGCCGCCCAAAGATGAAAACGATTGGGAAGATGTTTTAACAGATATTCTTGCCGCAATCGAAAAAGCTGCCAAACAAAAAGGGGCAGCTTGACCACTGCCCCCTTCATCAATCGATGGGTTGATAACCGCCGGAGATCTCAGCCGGATGTCCCAGCTGCCTCGCTGGTTTGAAGCTCACCCTCGGCGGGTATTGCTCCCGGCTCTCCCTCGACAGGCGCTGCAGGCTCGGTCAGTGAGGACTTCATGAAGTTGAACTCGATATTCACCACGGCATGAACCATATTGGTTGTTTCCGGCACCGGATTCAGGCGGACCTTGCTGATGAACGCAAGCCGCTTGCCGAACTCGAGGGCATGCAGGGTGGGAGCCAGACGGTCTTTTGAACATTCAAAGATTGTCTGGACCGAATAACGCAGGAAGAAATCTTTTCCGGCACTGGCCATCTGAGACTGGAAGTCGGTGTAGAATTCAGGTGGAATTTCGTTTTTCTTGTTGTATTCCAGCCACCTTTTCCATTTAGCCAGGTTTTCCTCGTATTTCTGCATTTTCTCCATCTGCTCTTCGTATTCTTTCATGCGCTGATTCATCATCTCTTCGCGCTGGCGTTGAGCTTCTTTGAGCGCCTCGGGATCAGCGGCCTCCTCTCCCGGGGCCTGCATCATCATGCCCGGGGGGCCATACATGCCGCCATATCCCATCGGGCCACCCATGGGACCGCCCATCATTCCCATCGGGCCGCCCATCATTCCCATCGGACCACCCATCATGCCCATCATACCCATGGGGCCGCCCATCATGCCCATCGGGCCTTTCATCATTCCACCTGTTGCGCCGATATCCGTTTCGAGCTGATCGAAAGCTTCCTTGTAGGCGACTTTCAGCGGTTCGTCATTGACTGTATTGGACCAGGTCAGGAAATCGATCTGATCGACTTTATCCACCTGGGACTTGACCAGTGTATCCGCCATCTCGAAACACAGGTCGAGAAAGGTGGCCACATGCCGCCGTTGCTCGTGCTCCGGCACCGTAATCCCGATATCATTCGCCAGCCTTTCCGGATCGCCGGATTTGGCGATGGTTTTTGCCCCATGGTCGAGAAATGCCAATGTTTTCATCGTCGTGATCCATTCGGGCACAGAACCGGTCATTCCGGGAGAAGAGCCCCAGAAGCCGATCAAATAGTCATACCAGGCTTTGTTCTGTTTCTGAACCGACTCGCCGTTGTTCGGGTCATAAGTGTCGCGATAAAAGCGGACCAGCTGGTCAACACTGCGTTTAAGCTCATTGTCCGATCCGAAGGGGGATTCAAAATCTTCTGCGAAGAGCGGCTCGCTCTGGGGCTCGCCGGATTTGGCTACCGAGTTCCAGATGCGGAAGGAGTCCACCATCACTTTGGCGTTGTTCTTGTAGTTCAGGTCCGCACCGATACAGAACCCATCGATGGTTTCGAGCGAAACACCGGCATTGGGATCCCTCATCGCGCCCCCGCCGAAGCCCGCCATACCGCCGCCTTCTCCGCCATACCCCCGCATCATCCCCATCATGCCGCCATATCCACCCATCATGCCCATCATGCCGCCGCCCATCATTCCACCCATTCCGGGGACTCCGCCTGCGGCTTGAGTGCGGACAGTCATGTTGAATTCGTTGGCGGTTTTCCCATCCACATAGGCGTTCATATCCGTGATGGTCGGGCCCCAGGTCATTCGCAGCACTTTCCAGGGATTCCCGGAGGTTTCCTTGCGCAACCAGTCCGATATATTCAGATTGTATGGCTGTGAGAATTCCTGCATGCCATCCCGCCGGACAATCAGGATTCCCAGATTGTTCCCGTCACGCTGCACTTTGATTTCAGAGCTGTATTCAGTCGGAGCACCTTTGGGGGCATCTTCCGCCGGGGGTTTGATATGGCCGGCATGAAACACCACCTCGCTGCTTGGAGGGGCCTGTTGCTGCTGCTGATTTCCCTGGAGGGCATCGATTTCAGCTTTGATTTCCTCATCGGTCTTGATCCAGGAGGCGATATTCAATGCAAACTGGATGGTTCCTTTTTCGCCTTCGATCCGTCTTTCACCCGCATAGCTGCGGTAACCGCCACGGCGCAGATCCAGCGGACGAGTCCCGTTGTGGCCTTTGTCACTCCAGGTGTTCAACCCCCATTTTTCAGAAACCTCGAGAACCCTGCCATTTTTCTTTTCGAGCTCCTGCAGAGCGCCGAGACGCGCCAGGACCAGCTCCTGGGATTTTTCGGGATCATCCGCCGGGATCGAGATATCGATATCCTCGACCAGGGTTTCATAAGCCATCTTTTTCCCGTCGAAGTTCCCTTTCACCTTGTCGAGCAGCCCTTCCCAGGTGAATGAGGGATCCCTCGGATCGGGTTGTTCGATATTCCATTCAACCGAGGTGATCTGCTCCTTGAGTTTGTTGACTCCCTGGTCGAGCTTCCCCATGGTATCGTTATATTCGGTGCGCATCGGACCGAAGAGTGTGAAGTGAAGCACAAGCAGGGTGACCAGGATCACGCTCGTCATGATGATCAATGGCATGTGTTTTTTCATGATCTTATCCTTTCGAAGCCGCACGAAAGTACTGAGGGAACATTGCTTACCAGCCCGATACTGTAAGACTAGGCCGCAGGAATGGGAAGTGTCAATGAATTCACAGGAAGCAGCCGCCCTCCTTTCCTTGACTCGGTAATGGTTCTTGCTACCCTACCAAGCGGTCTGGCCGTGCAGCAGCCGGCTCCCGGACCGGAAAAATGCTGGATATTCTGGAGGATCGATACCCAATGCTCAAACTTGCAGTCCTGCCCGGTGATGGAACCGGCCCCGAAGTGGTGCGTGAAGCCCTTAAAGTCCTGAAAGCTATCTCCAAACTCGAGGGAATCGATTATACCACCAGCCAGTTTGATTACGGCGGGGAGCTTTACCTGAAGACCGGTGAAATCATCAATGACGAGCAGATCGATGAACTGCGAAGCTTTGATGCGATTCTTCTGGGTGCGGTCGGCCATCCCAATGTCAAGCCGGGGATCCTTGAAAAAGGGCTGCTGTTGCGGCTCCGTTTCGCCCTCGACCAGTATATCAATCTGCGGCCGGTCGTTCTGTATCCGGGAGTGGATTGCCCGCTCAAAGATAAAGGTCCCGAGCATGTGAATTTCGATGTGATTCGTGAAAACACCGAAGATCTCTATTGTGGAAATGGCGGCATCCTGCGCAAAGGAACCCAGCAGGAGGTTTCCACCCAGGAAATGATCGCCACCCGCTTCGGGGCGGAACGCTGCCTGCGTTATGCCTTCGAGTACTGCCGCAGAAAAAAACAGAATGGCGAAGGCAAAGGCCTGCTGACTCTGGTCCATAAAACCAATGTTCTGACCTTCTGTGGTGATACCTGGTTCCGTGCCTTCAATGAAATCGGCGAAGCCGATTACCCGGATATCCAGCGCGATTACAACCATGTGGATGCCTGCTGCATGTGGTTCGTAAAAAACCCTGAGTTCTATGACACCATTGTGGTTCCAAACATGTTCGGCGACATCATTACCGACCTGGGTGCCATCATCCAGGGCGGAATGGGGATCGCCGCAGGTGGAAATATCAATCCGGATCCCAAAGGGGTCAGCATGTATGAACCGATCGGCGGATCGGCCCCAAAATACACCGGCCAGAATGTCATCAATCCGCTGGCGGCTATCGGCGCACTCGCCATGCTGCTCCAGAACTCGGGCTTCAAAAAAGGCCGGGGACCGTGTGGTGGCCGCCATCAAAACCACAACTCCCAAAATGAAGAGCATGGCAGCCGGGAAGATGGGATATTCCACCAGCGAGGTGGGAGACCTGGTCTGCCAGGTGCTGTAAACATCCCAATCCTGCCGCCTTGGGTGTTGACAGTGCGGGATAATTTGTTATTGATTGCAACCGGTGGCGTTTTGAGTTATGTTCATTATGTTTAACGGGCGCGGGGTGGAGCAGTGGTAGCTCGTCGGGCTCATAACCCGGAGGTCATGGGTTCAAATCCCATCCCCGCATCCAAACCCTTCTCCAGTAAAAAACCCGGCCAAACGAGAAAAAGATCCGGCACAGCAGTGACCAAGAAAGAAATCATCGAAATCGTTTCGACCCGAACCAACACCCGCAAGGCTCACACCCGGGCCATCATCGAGTCGATGCTGGATGTCTTCATCGAAATTCTGTCTGCCGAAGGGCGCATCGAGGTCCGCAACTTCGGTGTCTTCAAAGTCAAGGAAACTCCCGCACGCATCGGGCGCAATCCGGTGACCCGCGAGGTGGCGGATGTCCCTGCACGGCGCATCATTCAGTTCAAAGCCGGAAAAACCATGAAGGAGCTTGTGAATTCAGCCGATCCTTCATTCGGACAGGTTCCTCCACAAATCAAGAATACCGAGGTGGCTGAGGGATGACAGATGAAATTGGTGTGATCCAGGTATCCGACGAGGTCATACGTTCGATCATTCATATCTGTTCCCAGGAAGTCCCCGGTGTCGCCAGTGTTTCGGAGGAAAGCCTGATCAATGGCGCTTTCAAGATGCTCCGTTCGACCGATTTCCCTAAAGGGATTCGGATCACCAATGGGCCGGATGATCAGCATAAAAAGGTGGATGTCTCGATCCGTGTCGAGTTTGGCTATGCCATTCCGCCGGTCGCCACTGAATTACAGAAAAAAGTCAAAAACCAGGTGGAAAGAATCACCGGCATCCTGATCGATGAAGTCAATGTGCATGTCGATGGGGTCCATGCCACTGCAGAAACCCCCAGTGGGCCGCGAGTTATGTCACTTCCGCCGGTTACAGGTGCTGTCGAGGAGAACCAGGAGGGTCCGGAACCGGAAAATCCTGCCCTTCCAGGCCCCCAGTAGCCACCCATTCCGCGCCAAACACCCGGCAGACTTCCTCGAGCAGCTTCTCCCGGGAAATGCTGCTTCCCGCTTCTTTCTCCAGCGAGGTCATCTGCACTCCAACCAACCCGCAGGGATGAACCCAGGTAAAGGGTTCGAGATCATTGGCGGCATTCAGGCCGAAACCATGCAGAGTCACCCAGCGTTTGACCGCAATGCCGATCGAAGCCAGTTTCTTTTCACCGGCCCAGACCCCGGTAAATCCCTTTTTAAGACAGGTCTCGACTCCAAAGCTGGCCGCCACCTCCTGGAGGGAATGCTCGATCCAGCGCAAAAACACATGCAGATCTCCGCGACCCGGCTCCAGTCGGCAGATCAGGTACCCCACCAGCTGGCCGGGGTTGTGCAAGGTGATTTCGCCTCCACGGTCGGTAGGGCAGGTGTGCGCCCCTTTGCGCTTCAGGAATTCTTCCGGGACAAGAATATTCGTTTTCTCCGACCTGCGGGGTATAGTGAATACAGTTGGGTGTTCAAGCAGCAGAAGCTGGTCTGGAATTTCACCCGCATGACATCGGGCATGATAGAACAATTGAATTCGATAGGCTTCTTCATAGGGAACAAGCCCCAGCCATCTGGCCTGAAGCCGATACGAGTTAAATTGAGGTCTTTCCAGTGCTAGCATTTTTCTGTTGCGGCCGGGAGAAACAATTGTGAAAATCATAAAGAAGATTCTGTCTGTTTTCACCATCCTTGCTCTGATTGCCGGATTGTTTGGTGGAATTGGATATGGGGCTTATTGGTATTACCTCAAACTCACCACGCCTGAGGCGAAAATCCGTTTCACGACCTCGAAATCCGGCGAACTGAAAGTCATCCTCAAAGAAACCGCCACCCTGCAGCCGCGCAAAACGGTTGAAATCAAATCCAAGGTTTCCGGGCGAATCACCCGCCTGAATTGTGAGGCAGGCGATGTGATCCGGTCGGGAAGTGTCATTGCTGAACTGGATCGAGATCAGTATCAGCGCAACCTCGAACAGAAGTACCGCAACATGGTCCTGGCAAAGGAAAAGCTCCAGGGGCTGCTGCCTTTCGGTGAAATCGTCAAAGAGCCGGAAAAGATCGATCCCACCTCTGTCGAAATTGTGGTTGACAGGACATTGATCGAATACGGGGCGGCGAAAGTGGACTACGAAAATAAAGTGGAGATGTTCCAGCGCAATCTGATCTCCTTCAAATCCCTGGATGATGCCCGCAAGCAATTTGATCGCTCCTATGTGGCCTACCATGACCAGGTGCGGTCGGCTTCGATGAACCTTCCCACTGCGCTGGATGACTACGAACAGGCTGTCGAAGATCTGGCCGAAACCACGATCAAATCACCTGTTTCTGGAGTCATCACACGCCTGCCGGTCGATGAGGGCGAGCTGGTTCAGGGGACTGCCGGGATGACACAGGGAACCACCCTGCTGAAATTGCCGATCTTGCCGACATGCAGGCGGTGGTCAAACTCAATGAGGTCGATGTCACCAAAATCAAAATCGGTGATCCGGTCACGATCACCCTCGATTCGGTCGAGGGGAAGGAATACAAAGGCGAGGTTGAAACGATCGCCCCCGCGGGGGTCAACCGCAACAACATTGTCGTCTTCGAAGTCAAAATCAACCTGATCGACAAGTCCGATATTTTCCGCCCCGAGATGACCGCCAATGCCGATATCCTGGTGGGCCATGCCACCGATATCATCAAGATTCCTCTCGAAGCCATCGAACAGAAGGAAAACACGAAAAAGGTCACCCTGCTCACCTTGAAACAGGGTGCTGTCCCCGATCCGACTCCGACTCCCACAGAGGATGAAAAGGATCCACCCGGCAAAGACTCCGAAGATTATTACAAGACCGCCTTCGGAAAGAAGGATCTTTACGAAGAAAAGAAGGTCGAAGTTAAAACTGGATTATCCAATGAAATCTGGGCGGTCGTGGTCGAGGGCATCAAAGACCAGGCCCTGATCAAGCTCCCTGAAATCAAGATCCCCGAGCGAAACGAACAGCCATTCTAATACCACTGCGTTCATCAATTTCGGGGATGAATTTCTAAGTTAAATGATTTCAACCGACAATTCAGTTAATCGTCAACCGACAAACTCAAACAACCATCATTCCCGCGAAAGCGGGAATCCAAGTTGGTGAGAGCCGATTCACCTGTCACTGATGGGTCTTGTCGAAATTGTGAGGATTTACCGTCTCTCCTGTGGATTCCCATTTTCATGGGAATGACGCGGACCTGAAAAGCTTGAACGCTGCTGTCCTAATCTTCGTTCCGGGTGTGCGGGTTGAAGGTCATCCAGAACAGACGGGGGTAAGTGATAATTGCCTTTTGGCGGACTTCTTCCCCTGATATTTCGAGGTGGCTGAGCACCTTGCCCGCCTCCTGCATGAGCACCGCCAGCTCGTTCTGAACAGTGTCCAGGTCTTTGAGGCACTGGTCTTTCTTCTGCCTGCGATGATCATATTCACGAGCTGTTCTCTGCTTATGAACCTCATATTTTTTGGCATCCCGCATAAAAACCAGAGCTGCGAGTGCAATCATCACGATCATGATCCCGAAGGCGGCGGGTCCTGATTGAGCCACCATGCCTCCCACAGCACTCAAGATCAATCCGATCGTCAGAATGATGACTCCGGGCAGCCAGGGATTGGGCAGCGCGGAACGGCCTTTTTCTATCGCCTGAAGAAACTCCAGCTGGTTTCTGATATCCAGCTCGGCATCCTGCAGCTGGGCAGCCCGGTGGTCGAGATCTTTGAGGCGCAAATCCAATGCTTCGTTCAATGCTGGTGCTTCGGCTGTTTTTCGAAGCAACAGGTCCGAGGGCAGCTGGAGCTTCGGGATTCTTCCCTCCACCGCAAACTGAGCCTCGCCCGATAATAAACGCATCTCCAGCTCGGATTGATTGAACAGGGGGGCATTCGCCAGGACATTCAGGCTCTCGATGAGAGGCCCAACAATCCCCGAAGCATTGGCAACCAGCAGCGCCTCATCGAGGCTCATCTCGCTTCGAAGCACCTGCCCCGCAAGGTTGAGCGCACGAGTGGCATCCTGCTGAGAGCTCATGGATCCAGAGACTCCTGCGAGTATTCAAACAGGTATTCCAGCTTTTCTCCCTCGAAGGCATGGCTGAAGAGGCTGTCGAACCCAACCGGCTCCCCGCCGATATCGATGTATTCGATATTCACATAAGGAAAAAACAGGGTATGAAGGATTTCCTGGAGCTGATCACGGATGCTGGCCCCAGCCGGCAGTGTGTCGATCAGGCTGAGAGGGATGCAGTACAGGGTCACCCCATCCCGGTCTCGTGAACGAACCTTGCCCAGAAAACGCTTGTCATTGAGAAGATGGATCTCGACCATTTTTCCAATCAGAGGGTCTTTGTCCTCGCTGCCATCAAACGAACGAACCATCCTGTCACCCTCCCTGTCCAGCTCTGCCAGAAATCAGGATCTTTCCCGATCAGCCGGTCTTGCCATCCGCTCTCTGGCCAAGGCTGTCCGAATTCCATCTGTGCTGAAGAATCGTTGCAGGATTCATCTGCTTAAGATATACCATGATCGATCCAAACTCAAATTGATGGAGCCGCCCAGAGGTTTTTTCAGACCCTCCAGAAGAAAAACAGCCGAATCCGAAAGTCCAGAGCAGCAGGAACCGTGCTCAGAAATAAATATCGCATCTAAAACACTACAAACATTGATCTTAGAATCTTTTTTCTCAATAATCACTTGACATGCAATCCGATTGGGGATTAGTATCCTCCCAAAAGGTGGATTCCTGAGCTCAAACCAAAAAGGGAATTCATCTTTTTTGAGGAGATATGGGTACTGGCCCACCACAGTTGTTCATGAGCTGAATCAAGCCGGGTCAGTCCTGTGTCAGTTCGATAGAGTGGGGTTCAACGAGCTGGGAACTCGAGGCCTTTCCCCACATATCGAATGATCGTCACCCGCAGCGAAAACTTGTGGGAAAAAAAACGGCGCCAGGGAAAGGGGGAGAGTACCTTGCCGACACCGGTCGACTATTCCAGCCAGGAAACACAACGGGATGTTTATACCCTGGATCAGACTGATCCGCTCTTTCGTCCGAAATCTTTCGAGAAACCCGGATACGAAAAACCTCCACTGAAAGCCCAGCCCATCCCGCCGCCACTGAAGGCTCATCCGAAGCCACTGCCCACGGCCCAGCCACAACCCCAGGATCTCCCGCACAGCTTCTATGAAGCCAGCGGTGAGAGCTACCTGAAGGCGCGGCGGGTGGCCGAGATGAAATTCAACACACTCAAGCTGGTTCTGGCTTATGTGTGTTCATCCCTCCTTTTTGTTGGAATTGATTATTTCACCGATCCGGACACCTGGTGGAGTTACTGGCCGATCGGTTTCTGGGGAGTTGTTGTATCCTTCCCGCTGGTGAAGTGTTTTGTTTTTCGAGGCCGGGATATCCGTGCAGTCATCGAAACACGCCTGCACCGGATGGCCCTGCGTGAGGTAGAGCGATTCGACAGTGATCTCTAAGGGGGAGATCCTGTCTGGCCGGGATCCCATGCAGGAAACCGGCTGATATAGATGCAGCGACCTTCCAAGGGGCGCATTTGGGGAAATGCGGGAAGGGGCTGTTCCTGTTTGAAGGGGGAGAATCATGTCGCATTGGAATGCAGTCTGTCAGAAAACCATCCATTTTGCCCGTATGTCCATCGGGCTGTTCCTGCTGGCAACCCTTTGTGGTTGTTACACACGGCAGATCGAGGGGCTTCAGAAAGATGTCAACACACTCGACCGGAAGCTGCACACCCTCAATCAGAAAAACAAGGAAAGCATGTCCGCCAAGGCTCCCGGCAACCAGGCCGGGGTACTGCAATTCGAAGACCGCCTCAATGAACTGACCCTCAAGCAGAGCGACCTCCAGGAAGAAGTCGGTGGCCTGCGCCAGAATTATGCGGATATAAAAACCTCTCCGGCGGGTGGCGGAGGATCGATCGACAAGAACCGTATGAACACCCTCGAAAAGCAGGTTCAGGAAAACAATCGGAAAACTGCCGCCATGCAGAGGGATGTCGATTACCTGCGCTCCACCTTTGAAAGCATGAGGTCCGAAACCAAGACATTGATTCAGCTGCTCAAGGAAGAATTCGGCGAGGGTGGCGGGGCTGCCGAAGCCACCACCAAAACCAGCAAAGCCACCTCCACCACAGTCGAAGATCCTCCCACCACTGTCGCCCAGTCCCCGGGGGAGATTTCCACCGAAAAAACCTCGAAAACTTCTCCTTCGACCCGGAACGAGGAACGGTCGCTGGTTGCCAGCAATGATTCCAAAACCTACCGGGTGCGCCCTGGTGACTCACTTTCAACCATTGCAAAGAAGTTTGGGGTTTCACAAGGCGACCTTCAGAGGTTAAATCAGATTGAGGATCCTCGCGGCATTCGAATGGGACAATCCTTGAAGATCCCCGGGTGATGGTTCCAGCAGAAACGAGATCACGCATTGCATGCCAGATGGAGCGCGCCAACAGAAAGGTTGCTGACCGACTAGAATGGAAACACTGTTAACCGGTTATCTCGATTCGAGCTGGGCAGGACGCATCATTGTTTTAGCCATCATCGCAGGATCGATAATCTCCTGGGCGGTGATCTTATTTAAAATCCGCCAGTTCCGCCGCAGTGAAAAAGAGATGGAAAAGTTCCAACAATTGTTCGAACACCTGGGCGGCAACCTGGATGCCCTGTATGAACAGACAAACCAGAGCCGCAACAGTCCGGCTGGACGGCTTTTCCAGGCCTGCTACCGTGAAATTCACCATCTGGCGCCGCGTGAATCCAACATGGCCGTGATTCGCACCGAGGTCATCGAAGGAGTCGAACGCGCCTCGGCCCGCTCCATAGCCGATTCAGAAATCATTTTATCCCGGGGGCTTCCGGTTCTGACCATGACCGCCTCAATCAGCCCCTTGATGGGATTGCTCGGAACAGTCTGGGGAATCCTGGAGGTGTTCCAGTCCATGGATCAGTCCGCCGCGCCATCCATCAAAGATATCGCTCCTGGAATTTCGGCTGCCCTGGTGACAACCGTTTTCGGGCTTCTGGCGGCCATGCCCGCCGCAGGGGCATACAACATCTTTCTGGTTCGAATCAATCGGATGCTTTCCATCCTTGAAAATCTGGCGAGCATGATCAGCAACATTCTGGTCCGGCACCAGCTGCGCCAGGAGATGCGGAGTGAAGGGCGGCGTGAAGATTCTGACGATTCACCGCGCACAGTTCCCTCTCCAACGCGGTTCAGCTATAAAAGGTAGGATGGAACAGTGAGCATTCGACGCGCACGCAGGGAAGCGCCTAAGGCTGAGATCAACATCACCAACCTGGTGGATGTGACCATGACCCTGCTGGTTGTGTTCATGATTGTCGCTCCCATGCTCAAACAGGGCCTGGTGATCGAACTGCCACAATCACGTGTCGCCGACAATATCAAATCGGATGACAAAGTCATCCTGGTGGAATGTGATGACAAGATGAATATCCAGATCAACCATGGAGAAGTCATCTTAGGGACCATTGAACAAACCATCCGGAACCTGCGTCAGGAATTTGGTGAGGTTCCGGTCCAGATTCGCGCTGACAAAGACCTGAAATATGGGGATCTGGTGAATATCTGGGGAGAGATTCGTGCGGCTGGGGTGGAGTCCATTGGCGTGGAACTGGTGCAGACAAAGGTGGGAACCTGAAAAACAGCCGGGGTGAAAGAATATGAAGAACCGGTGGTCACATGGTAACAGGGAATAATGAGACGTTATATCGCTCTGTCGGCGTTCCTTCATCTACTCGTCTTTGTCGGATTCTATCTGGCGGGGATGCTGATAACCTCCGGGGATCCGCCTCCCGCTCCGATGATCGGCATTTACTTTCCACCCTCAGGAGAAGAGGAAATCCAGGAGGAACCGACTCCCAGGGAAACCGAGTCTCCCGAGAAGACCAAAAAGGCGACTCCCTCTCCCATGCCGACCGATGCACGGGCCATTGTGGGGGATTCCGAACCCACCGTTTCACCAACAGCAACTCCGAGTCCCACTCGAACCCGGAAACCTTCGGCAACACCTTCCGCCACAGCCACTCCGCTCGACCCGACCAGCACACCGACTGTGACCACCACCCGGACCGAAACCGCTCCGACCGACACACCGACACCGAAGCCGACCAAAGAAAAACCGACCGAAACGCCGAAAGCGACTCTCACACCCAAACCTTCAAAAACTCCGAAACCCTCGGCTACCCCCAAGCCTTCTGCCACCCCAAAGGCCACCGAAGCGCCAACCGAACAACCGACACCATCACCCAACCCAACCAAGGAAGCTATTGCCAAAGCTGCCAAGGAGCTGGCCAAGGCGATCCAGAATGCCGGCGAGAAACCTCAGGTTCCACAGCCGGTCAAACGCGAAGGGCTGCCCACAGGTGCACCGGGAGGCGCTCCAGGAGGTGTGCCCTGGGGTGTTCCTGGCGGAACCGGAAGCGGGGATGGCGGACTTCGGACCTCTGTTCCCTTTGGGGACATGATGTTTCTTGGGCGTCTCAGGGATGTCATTCAGGAGAACTTCCATGCCCCGCGGGTGACCCGGGATCAGGGCAAGCGTGTCGCGGTGGTGTATTTCAAGATTCTCAAAAATGGAGACATTATCGATATCTCAGTGGTCGAGTCTTCTGGACACAAAGGTATCGACAGAGCCGCTGTGAAGGCGGTCGAAGCGGTCAGACCATTCGATCCATTGCCGCCTGGAACCAGCGATTTGGGGGTGACCTGTGATTTTGTTGCGGAATGAGCGTGAAATGAAATTTGTTAGAGAAAAGCCGAGGCCGATGAATAAACAGAGAATCAATCGTATTGCCGCTTTCTGCCTGCTGGCCGCATTCGGCATGATCTTCCTGGCAGAGGCATCATTGGCTCAGGAGCCACGGCGCGCTGTTCGCCGTTTCTCCGATCGGGAAGCCTCGGCTGAAGCCAATCGAAGGCTCGTGATCGAAGGCTCGGGCGGCCAATCGGATTTGCTTCAGGTGGCCATCGCCGATCTGCAGGTAACCGGTGGCGCGGACAACGATCTCCAGGTTCAGTACGACAAAACCATGCGCTATGACCTCGAGTTTTCGGACTATTTTGAACCGATTCAAAATAATTCCGCCATGATCGCCCAGCATCGCCAGGATATGGCTGTGCGGGCCATCGACTATACCGCCTGGCAGAATCTGGATTGTGCCGTTCTTATCAAAGGCGAGTTCCAAAACCAGGGCAACCAGGGCAACATCCGCCTGTATGCCTATGATGTCTATGACGAGAAGTCCCTGAACGCACTGGAATACACGATCCAGTTCGATTCCAATGAAAAAAAAAGATCCGGGAAGTTCGACGCGCGGTTCATAATTTTGTGGATGGACTGGTTCAAAAATACGACCCGGAGGGGTTTCCGGGCTGCGCCCACACTTACATTGCCTTTGAAAATTCAAACTGGCGCGCGACACCGGTGGCGGCAAAAAGAAGATCCGTGAAATCTTCATCATGGATTACGATGGACGGAACATCCGCCAGATTACCCAGGATCGTGATCTCTGCCTCTCTCCCTCCTGGGCGCCGGATGGCCGCAAACTGGTTTACACCTCTTTCCGCCAGAACAACCCCGACCTTTACATTTATAACCTGGACACCGGGAAGATCCGGGTCCTGGCTGCTTTCCCGGGAATGAACGGGGCCGCCAGCTGGAGCCCGGATGGGAACAACCTGGCGATCACCCTTTCACGCGATGGGAATCCAGAAATCTACCGCATCAGTGCCGATGGCTCTCAGGCCACCCGGCTGACCCGCTCGCGCCATGTCGAAACATCACCCACTTGGAGCCCGGATGGGAAATGGATTTATTTCATTTCAGACCGCTTCGGCGCACCACAGATCATGCGCATGCCGGCTGGTGGCGGCCAGACCACAACCATTGCCAAAGGCGGCCAGAATGATGATCCATCCGTCAGCCCGCGCGGGAATCTGATCGCTTACACCTCCAGCCTCGGTGGGGGTGGATTCAATATCTGGGTGGCCGATGTGAATGGCGGAGGCGCCCGCAATCTGACACAGGACCTCTCTGGCAACTGCGAAATGCCCTCCTGGGCGCCGGATGGCCGCCATATCGTTTTCAGCCACCGCGGCCAGCTGGTCATCATGGATGCGGATGGAAGAGACAAACGTTACATCACCAGTGGGGAGCGGGTGCGTGGGGAGTGCACATCTCCGGCCTGGGGGCCTTGAGGCGAGGTGTTTTCATACGCAGGAACCGAATGCACAGCCAGGTTCCCGCCAGCACAGGCTCTGTGGATAAGCTGTTGACAGTATTGAAAAGTTGAAAAACAGAGGGTCATGGAAGAAATTTTGACCCCTGAAAAAAAGTTACTAAAGAATTCGAAAGAAGGCATAAATTTTCACTTGAAATTGACGATACTTCCTGCTAGTGTTCATGTTATGAACATTTATCTCGAACTCAGATGAACTTAGGGGGAAGAAGATGTTCAGTTTCAAAGGGTTAAGTGCAAAAATGTTGGGGATGGTCGCTATTCTGGCTCTGGGAGTCCTGCTGGTGGGGTGTTGCCCCAGCTACCGTTGTGGAAGCCCTTGCGGGTCACCCTGCGGAAATCCATGCGGGAATACCAGCTGGCCGAATGGCAGCATCGAATTGGGGTTCTGTCCGAACATGGGATGCAACAGCGGTTGCTATGATCCCTGTTATCCATTCGCCAAGAGCAGCAATGGATACGCCAGTGCTCCAAAAAGTGGATCAGCGTATGAGGATTCTGGATACTTGAGTGACGCGGAAGCGGGAGGCTCAGGCACCAGTAGTTACTAGGACTAGGGGAAAATCCTAGCAGTCTTGAGGGGGAGAAAAATGAAGTCAAACAAAGGGGTCTGGACAGATCGAAAAAAAGTCGTCTTGGGATTGGTTCTGATTCTTGCCGCTACCCAGATGGTGGGTTGCGGCTGGTATCTGCGGCCGAGGTGCCAACAACCCTGCATGCCATTCGGGCCGGGTGCTTATGGGGCCGGCCGTTCGGGCAGTGATGCCTATGGCCGCGGTGGACAGAATGGCGCGCTCGATGGAAGTGGCGGATTCGGCAGTGGAAGCGACCTGGATGGATCCAGCAAGCCGCGTTTTGATGGACAGCCGAAGTATATGCTCGACACCGTCTATTTCGATTTCGATCAGTCATCAATCCGACCGGATCAGCAGGTCGCCCTGCAGCGGAACCTGGCATGGATGAAACAGAATCCAAATGCCCCGATTCGCATCGAAGGGCACTGCGATGAGCGCGGAACCGAGGAATACAACTTCGCCCTGGGCGATCATCGTGCCGATTCAGTGCGCGAATGGATGACCCAGAATGGAGTCGATCCGAACCGGATGCAGACTGTCTCCAAAGGCGAACTGGAACCGGCCGATCCAGGCCATGATGAAACTGCCTGGTCCAAAAACCGTCGCGCCGAGTTTCTGGTTCTGGAATAAACTGCGAAAACACCTTTGAGCAACCCTGTTCCAGCCGGTGGGGCTGAAAGGTGATCCTGATGAAACCGGAGCCAGGGGATCTGGCATAAATCCGGATCAGTAAGAATGGGTGGCAGCTGGAACCACCCCGCAAGACCAGTGATCAAGCGTTCCAGATGGGATACGCTCAGTGTTGAAACCTGACCGGGTATTGTGAATGGGGAATTCATGGGGGACCGGCGGGAGAAGGGATATGAGGACCATGATGAAGCTCAAAACAGTTGTGATTGCATTGACAGGACTTTTGCTGGTGGCCTGTTCTCCGCGTGTGAACCAGCCACCTCCACTTTCAGAGCTGGAGCCTCCCACTGATGAATTCAGTGGAGGTGTTGGAAGTGGTGCTGGCTCGGCCAATGGGCCTGCATTCGGTGACAGTGGGACTGGAACCAACATCGATACCACCTGGGGGGGACCGACCGGCGAAACCGGACTGACCCGCCGCCCGGGAGGCGATTGGAGCTCCAATTCCAACCTCGAAACAATCTACTTCGACTACGACAAGTATGACCTGACCGATTCCGCGAGGCGGTCCCTGCTGAACAATGCCGAATATCTGCGCAGCAACCCGCAGACACGCATTCTGGTTGAGGGCAACTGCGATGACCGTGGAACCGAGGAATACAACCAGGCACTCGGTGAAAACCGCGCCCTGTCTGTTCGGGAATACCTTGTGCAGCTCGGCATCAGCCCGTCACGCATCGATGTGATCTCGTATGGGGAGCTCCGCCCGGCAGTCGAGGGCAGCAGCGAGTCTTCACGATCCCAGAATCGGCGTGCCGAGTTCAAAGTCGCCGGCTGATTGCTGCACTCACACAGTTGATTTATTCACAACCGGCATGGTTCTGTTCACAGGGCTGTGCCGGTTTTGATATTGAGGAACACGAGTCCGCCTGAGAGATCAAAAGGCCTTGATTTTACACGGAATCCAGTTAGGATTCCGTCAATCTCTGTCTACTGTAAGTTTTTCTTGACATCTTTTGAGGAGTTGCCGGGAACGGGTTATTCACAATGAAACTGCTCAGACTGTTAGCCGTCATTTTACTGGTAGTCTCTTTGACTGCCTGCTCGAAAAAGAACAAAAAACCACCGTTGCTTTCCGATACCGCCATGCCATCGGAAAACCTTGAGGATACCGGACTGGGTTCCTCCGGTGGGCCTTATGTGAGTTCAGGTTCAGGCTTGGACCAGGGAAGTTCCACTGCATCACCCGGCGGCAGCTGGAGTGAATCGACTGGTGACATGCCATTAAGCCGGAGCGGGTATACAGGTGAGTGGAGCAGCGATCCAAACCTTTCCACCATTTATTTCGACTACAACAGCTTTGAATTGAGCAGCCAGGCTCAGGCAACTTTGGACCGTGACATTGGCTATCTCAGGGAAAAACCCAGCCTGCGGGTTCTGCTCGAAGGCAACTGCGATGAACGCGGGACCGAAGAGTACAACCAGGCACTCGGCGAGCGGCGAGCCTTGTCGGCGCGTGAATACCTGATCAACCAGGGAATCAACGCAAGCCGGATCGATGTCATTTCCTATGGGGAGCTGCGGCCCGCGGTCGAAGGCAATTCGGAATCAGCCTGGAGTAAAAACCGCCGGGTTGAATTCAAAGTCGCCGGCTGAGAAAACCCTCACCCCATCTGCGGACCTTTGAACACGGCTTGCGGTGACACTGTGTGTTTCAGCCTTTGCGCTGCCGCAGGACATCCAGGTAGACTGCTCCCAGGATGACAACCCCTTTGGTGACATACTGGAGCGAAAAGTGGACTCCCGCCTGGTTCAATCCCTTGTCCAGGATCCCGATGATGACCGCTCCAAGCAAGGTCCCATGCATGCTTCCAATCCCACCGGTAAAACTGGTTCCCCCCACAACCACCGCCGCAATTGCATTGAGTTCAAACCCGGCACCTGATGCGGGTTCAGCCGAATACAGCTGCGCCGAATGAATCATTCCGGCCACCCCGGCCAGAACCGCACAGATCATGTAGACCACAGTCTCCCTTCTGAGAAGGGGAATCCCGGACAGCCAGGCGGCGGTGCGGTTCCCTCCAATCGCAAACAGATGGCGGCCGAATTGGGTTTTATGCAGCAACAGAGCCATAGCGACGAAAATGATCAGCATGATCACGACGGGAACCGGAAGGAACTCAAAGAGACGGCCATTGCCGAGTGACAGATAAAGCTGCTGGCTGTCCGGAACAGGCATCGGACGGCCCTCATTGAAGCGGAGAGCACACCCACGCGCCACCTGCATCGTCGCCAGCGTAATAATGAATGGAGGGATGCCGGTCTTTGAAGCGCAAATCCCATTGAATCCCCCGAACAGCAAGGCCACCCCTAACCCGGAAAACAGGGCAACCATGAACTGGAAGAAGGTCTGTGGCTCGCCTCCACCCAGCGACAGGATGGCAACAGTCACAGTCCCCACCAGGGCGATTACAGCCCCCACTGACAGGTCGATCCCACCGATCAGGATGGTCAGAGTCATTCCGAAAGCGAGGATGGCATTGACCGAAATCTGCTGCGCCAGGTCGATCATGTTGGCGGCGCTCAGAAAATTGGGCACCCACACCTGGAAAATCCCAAGCAGGGCTGCCATCGCCACCAGAAGCGGGAATATGCGGCGCAGGAAAATCACTGGACTGGCATCATTATCATTCACAGACTGGGTCGAACCTCGGGGGAGGTTCTATCATTCGAGAGAGGAGCCTATTTTGCTTTAAGAGCTTCATCGGCGTTTTCCTGGGTGATTAACTTGACCGGAATGACTATGTTTTGTCGACTGGCTTCCCTGCAAGGAAATCATAGGCTTTTTCTGCAGCCACACGTCCGATTTCACGGGGGGATTGCGCCGATGTCGAGTGCAGCTTTCCAGCTTTGATGGCCGCAATCGCCTCCGGTGATCCATCGACTGAAACCACAGTGACATCCTTGAGCTTGCCGGCTGATTCCAGAGCGGAAATGGCTCCCAGCGCACTCGGATCATTGATTGGAAATACCGCGTTAATCTCTGGGAACCTTCCGAGCAAATCGCGCATGACCGGGCGTCCACCCTCAGTGGTTCCATGCCCCTCCTGGATATCGAGAATCCGCATTTCCGGGAACTTGGCGAGCTCCTCTTTGAATCCCTCGACACGGTCAATGCAGGCTTTGTTGACTGAGTGATGAAGGATTACAATCTGTGCATCAGGACGAACCTTTTGAAGGGCGCGTGCGGCCAGACGCCCCGCTTCAACGTTATCCGAAGCCACCTGGCACAGCACCAGCTCATCATCTTTGACCGGCGCATCGACCACGATTGAAGGAACTCCCTTTTCCTTGGCCTGCAGCAGGCTGCCCTTTATCCCTTCCCAGTTGACCGGGTTGATAAACAGGGCGGAAACCCCCTTCAGGATCAGATCGGAGATATCATTTTTCTGTTTCAGGCTGTTGAACTGGGAATCAAGTGTCACCAGCTCATCCCCATGAGACTGGATGACCTCAAGCATGCCGGCATTGAGGTCAACAAAAAATGGGTTGTTCATGGTCTGGAACACCACACCGAACAGCTTCTTTCCGGAAGCAGGCTGTGATGCAGGTTCTTTGTCACCACAACTGAGCAGTAATCCGGATGCCAGCGCCACCATCAGCCCGATGCCACGAAGATATCTGGTGCGCATGCTTTCAATCCCCCTGTGTCCTGATCTGCAACTGTGAAACCTTCGCCGACCCATTCTCGGCACCGATCGCGAAATCACCCGAGGTGTAGTCATAGCAACGGCAGCTGAAGGCATAGGCATCATTGATGAAGCACTCCAGAATGGATCCCTCGAGAAATGCCTGGACACGAATCTCCTTCCACGATTCGGGATAAATGGCTCGTTCGTAATTGAAGGCCGGGCTGGAAAGGGAGACACGGTTTTCGGAGGGTTTCAATGTCAGGCAGTATCCGGCTTTGGGGTCCTCCTGCACTCTGAAGCACAACTGGACCTGGGCATTTCCTTCGGGATGCACCAG
>LMZT01000012.1 GCA_001567115.1 Candidatus Hinthialibacteria bacterium OLB16
CCAGAAAGCGTGGAGCGGACCATGGATCCCCCGCTTTCGCGGGGATGACGGAAGGGGAGAGGGTGGGGGGCTGTCACAGGCTCTCCCGGTGTGGGCAGCGGACAGAAATGGACCCGCACTTACAATGGCCTCAACCAGCTTACCCGGCAGAATAAATATTCCGCCGACGGCATGTGTTTTGATATAAGGCTCTCATCCCATAGAGCCTCATTTCGGCAGGGGCACATCATGCTGTGCCCCTGCGAGAGCCTGATATCAAAACACCAGCACCCCCCTCAACCGCTTGCCAGAGACTCGTAGGAGTGCCAACATCATCTGTTCCCGCGCCGGACCGCGCTCTCAACGGCCCTGCGGGGCGCACGCTATTCATCGGAAAATGGAGGAACATCCAGTGTCTGAACAAAAGTCTGTGAGTCGTCGTAATTTCCTTCGTGTGGCTGCGGCGGGAACCGCTGCCCTGGGGGTGCTCGGAAGAACAGCCAAATCCTATGCCGCAACAGAAGGCGCCAATGGCCGTATCCGCATGGGTGCGATCGGATGCGGAGGCCAGGGTCGCAGCCTGATGGGCATTTTCACCGAGAATAAAGATGCCTGGAACTGCGAAGTCACCGCTATCTGCGATGTTTATGACAGGCGCATCGACATGGGCAAAGAAAAGGTCGGGGGAAGCCCGGAAGTTTTCAAAGATTACCGCAAACTGCTCGAGAAGAAAGATCTCGATGCCATCATCATCGCCACCCCCGATCACTGGCATGGCAAAATGGCTCTCGATGCCCTCGATGCCGGATTCCATGTCTATCTCGAAAAACCCATGGCCCACACCCCTTATGAGGCGCTGGCAATCAAAAAGAAGGTCGAACAGACCGGCAAGAAACTGCAGGTCGGTTCCCAGCATACTGCCGATGGCGCTTATTATGCGGCTCGCAAAGCGATCGCCGATGGACTCATCGGCCAGGTTGTCTGGACCACCACCGGCTACAGCCGCAACAACCGCGGCGGCGAATGGAACTGGAAGATCGATGATGACGCCAAACCGGGTGTGAACCTGGATTGGGATATGTGGCTCGGCCATAAATGGGGGCTGGCTCCCAAACATGAATGGGATCCGGACCGTTACTTCCGCTTCCGCAAGTACTATGACTACTCGGGCGGAATCGCCACCGACCTGTTCTATCACAAACTGGCTCCATTCATGGTCCCCTTTGACAACGAGCTTCCAAAGCGCGTGACCGCCAGCGGCGGAATCTATCTCTTCCCGGATCGTGAAGTGCCCGACAACTCCTTTGTGCTGGTCGATTATCCGAGCAAACACACAATCGCGATTCTGGCTTCCATGACCAATGATACCGGAGTCAGTGACCGGATTTATGGCCAGAAAGGCACCATCGATCTCCTCTCCGATGACAAGATCAAGATCACCGGCCAGAAGGAATTCGAAGAGGAATTCAAGGCCGCCAACAATGGGCAGATGGAAGTGGAGATCCAGGGAGATCCACGCCCCAACCACCGCAAGAATTTCCTCGATGCGGTTCGTGAAGGCGCTGATTTGAACCTCGATGCCGCACGCGGTTATGCCGCACAGGTCGCCATCTCGCTGAGCCTTTATGCCTTCCGCCAGGGCAAGACCCTGAGCTGGTCGGAAGAAAAAGGCGTGTATGCATCCGGACCCGATGACAAAGGGGGAGCCAATGCCGGAATGAGGCCGCCCGCTTTCCTCAAACAGTCCGGAAAGCCCTCCGCCCGTAAGGGTGGCACCAAAAACTGGTGGAAGCAGAAGTAACTTCTTTCCACAGATTCCATGAGGAGGGGTGCAGTTCACTGCATCCCTCCATTTTTCCTACCGATGACCTGCTTACCCCGACTGCAACCTGAAACCCGGATCGCTCCGGATCATCCCCTGATCATTCTCCAGACCTCGGACCGTTTCGAAGATCATACCGCCCATGGACGTGAAGTGGTTCGTGTGTGGAAGGAGACAATCCCCGAAGACATCCAGCGATACTGCCAGCTCCAGGTGGAGATCCGCCTTCGGGACCACGAACAACGCTACCAGGCATTCCGCCAGCTCTTCGATGAAACTGAAAAAGCGGGTGTTCCAACTTGCATCCAGTTCGCCGATCCGCATGACATCTATGTCTTTGATCCGGTCTATGTGGAAAAGCTGCTTCAGGAATATCCATCGATAAAAACTCTCGGCATCACCGAGATGCGATTCGAACATTATTCGACATTCAATGTCCCCCGTTACGCCACCCCGCCCGAGACACGCTACGCCATCGATGTCATCGAGATGGGCGCCCGGTATGGAAAGCACATCAGCATGTCTTTCCAGTCGTTGAAATGGATGCATATCGGGGTCGACCAGCTCAACCAGCCGCTGGTTGAAACCATCCGTGAGATGGGAGATTACTGCCTGCCACAAAACGAGCATCTGGG
The DNA here is from genome assembly GCA_001567115.1 of Candidatus Hinthialibacteria bacterium OLB16. Classification (GTDB taxonomy): domain Bacteria; phylum Hinthialibacterota; class Hinthialibacteria; order OLB16; family OLB16; genus OLB16. The sequence continues at coordinate 2,437 of LMZT01000012.1, forward strand.
TCCGCAGCACTTTCCGCGGCAGACCTCGGTGTGGGGGTTCTGGATTGCGGATTTTGTCCGGAACTGGGGAGTCGAGCCGCAATCCTGGTGGTTCGAAAATGGGCGGATGCTCGAACCGGGCCTGTTTGGCCAGGATCCGGACAACACCCGCCGGATGCCCCCGCAGCTCTATCGCGCCATGATCCTCGAAGGCATCAAGATGGGGGCTACTGTCTTTCAGTTCGAACCTTTCTGGGATCTTTTCGATTATGACAACTCGATCTGCTGGCGTGAGGTGATCTGCCCGACACTTCGCCAGGCGATTCAGGAAAAGTGGATCCCCTCACGCGAGGAGGTTCTCGAAAAGATCCGGGTGGCATATCACCTCGCTCCCGCGGGCAACATCAATGAGTTTCATGAAAACCTCAGGGATGTGGACTGGATCGCCGATGAAGGGCACCTCGCCCGTGCGGCTTATGGGTTATGGGAAAAATTCCTCGAGCATGAGCTCATCCCCAACAAGGGGAAAAACTATTACATCCCCCTGCTTCCTCCCCAGACCCCCGAGGAAGTCCTCGACCAATTCGAGGTGGTCCTCTCCCCGGGGAGTGAAAAGAGCGAATCCGGCTATGCAGATTTGCTCGACCGGCACTACCACGGTGATGGTGAAGGCAGCGCCTGCATCATGTCGGTCGGAGGGTTTATTTATGTCATGCAGACTCATGAAAACCTGTATGAAAAACAGACCTACTCGATCGAACTGCCGAAAAGAGTGAATGGCCTTCAGGCTGTGCTGAAAAAAGAAGGGGTGGAGATCTCCTGGAACACCGATCCCGGTGCATCGGGGTATGAGGTTTACCGGGTTGAATCGGACACCCTGCCACCCGGGACATCCCTCCCCGTCTTGCCATGGGATTCTGTTCCTGTTGCCAGGACCACAGAGTGCCATTGGAGTGACTGTCAACCTTGCGGAAATAAAACTGTTTTTTACACCATCATCGCACAAACCAGAAGCCGCGAAAAAGTTGAAGGCACGGTCAATTACCTGGATTACCTGGTGTTCAGCCTGGAAAAGAGCCTTCCATCTGAATGGCTGCGCATCGACCTATCGGGGACTATCGACACTCTGCCGGTTCTTCCGCCACCGGATGATCGTCCGGAATCCCAGGTGGTTTATCCGACCTTTGCGGGGGCTGAGGGAACCTGTCGCCAGATTGCAGAAAAAATTGTCCGGCAGATCGATGCGATGAAGGCCTTTTACGATCATGGAGACTGGCGGAATCTGACCAGCCTTTATTCACTCAATTACCGTGATCCGAATGGCTATTCACGCGAATATGTGGGAAGGGCCTGGAAGTGGTGGCTGATTCGCAACAACACCACCTGCATGTTAAGGCAGATCCGTTGCTGGGATTTTTCGGAGTATGACGGCAAAGGGCATGTTCATGTGAAAATGTTCAGCCTGTTCCGTGCCTTGCGCAGGGATGATCAACCCTTTGGATATGGCTGGAGCGGGACCCTGCGGATTCCCCGGAATTCCGATGAAGAAGTCCTTTACACCTGGGTTGAGGAAGAGGATGGCATCTGGCGTCTGATCTCCACCGACCCCGCTGTTCCTAATCTGGCTGAGATTCTCTGGAATCATCGTGGCTCAGACCAGACCAGCCTCAAGCTCATTCCAGGGCTGGATGACTGATTCAGGCTGAGCTGGCAGCTGGCGTCCTGGGGTTTACTTCACCAGTGCCTGGCGTACCAGATCCCAGCGCCCGCCGGTTTCAAGGTGTTTCTGACTGAACAGGATCACTCCCCGCGAGGCGGCCGCCGGCCCTGGTCAATCCCACTGGTTAAATCCGCATCCGGAAGCCGGTCCGGCAGATCGAAACACTGCACAATGGGCAGCACCGGCGCATCCACCTGCTGGTCGATTTCACTGATTCTCTCGGCCACCCAGCCCGGCGGCCTGCCCAGCTCGCGGAAATACAGCATGGGGGACAGGGCATCCACTATCTTCCCGAACCCCGCAAGATCCTGCCCGGCAATGCGGTAGAGCGCCTGGTCGTGTTCATCCTCACGCCAGGGAATGACAAAAGCTCCGATCAGGGTTTTGGGTGAGACCTTTTTGACCTCATCGCGAACCTTCCGGACATAATCCAAAATGCTGTCAGCCCGCCAGCGGTGCCAGCGGTCCTTCTGGGTGGACAGGATCCATTCGGCTTTCTCGGCCACAGTGGATCCCTGGATGGGTGACTGCAGATGCGCCTCAAAGGATTTCAGGCAGACCGGGCAGAAACAGGTCTCAGCAAGAAATGGAGGTGTTTCCTCCCAGAATACAGGAAACCGGATGAAGTCCAGCCAGACACCATCGATCTCCTGATCACGGACAATGCGTAAAATGGTCTGAAGTTTTTCTTCACGCAGCCAGGGGGTGTTCGGGCAGACCGGAGCATACCAGCCCTGCTTCTTCACCTTGCGGCCATTCCGGGCGACAGGCTGGCAGTCCGGATCTTTCTGCCAGCGCTTTTCG